>NZ_JBDQZI010000012.1:0-130754 GCF_042920265.1 Lysinibacillus sp. KU-BSD001
CAAGCAGGGGGTCGGCGGTTCGAGCCCGTCATCCTCCACCATATTTATGCCGGTGTAGCTCAGTTGGTAGAGCAACTGACTTGTAATCAGTAGGTCGTGGGTTCGACTCCTATCGCCGGCACCATCCCTTGGAGGGGTAGCGAAGTGGCTAAACGCGGCGGACTGTAAATCCGCTCCTTAGGGTTCGGCGGTTCGAATCCGTCCCCCTCCACCATTTAGGGGCATAGTTCAACGGTAGAATAGAGGTCTCCAAAACCTTTGGTGTGGGTTCGATTCCTACTGCCCCTGCCAGGTTTTAAAGCCACTATTAACAACAATGGCGATTGTGGCGAAGTGGTTAACGCACCGGATTGTGGTTCCGGCATTCGTGGGTTCGATTCCCATCAGTCGCCCCATTATTATTTAGAGCCATTAGCTCAGTTGGTAGAGCATCTGACTTTTAATCAGAGGGTCGAAGGTTCGAGTCCTTCATGGCTCACCATTTCATAATATTTATGCAGTGGTAGAGGATATACTATATTTAGGAGCTAATGCTAGAAGAAGGCTTATAAGTTCCATTGTATTAATTTGCACTATTTAACTTTATATACTGTCAGAATAAAAATTACAGCATATTGCGGAAGTAGTTCAGTGGTAGAACACCACCTTGCCAAGGTGGGGGTCGCGAGTTCGAACCTCGTCTTCCGCTCCAATATGCCGGGGTGGCGGAACTGGCAGACGCACAGGACTTAAAATCCTGCGGTGGGTGACCACCGTGCCGGTTCGATTCCGGCCCTCGGCACCATTTATTATGCGCCCGTAGCTCAATTGGATAGAGCGTCTGACTACGGATCAGAAGGTTATGGGTTCGACTCCTGTCGGGCGCGCCATATTTTTAAACTCGGAATGTAGCTCAGCTTGGTAGAGCACTTGGTTTGGGACCAAGGGGTCGTAGGTTCGAATCCTGTCATTCCGACTCTGGGGCCTTAGCTCAGCTGGGAGAGCGCCTGCCTTGCACGCAGGAGGTCAGCGGTTCGATCCCGCTAGGCTCCACCAAATATTATTTTCAATGGCTACCTAGCTCAGCTGGCTAGAGCATTCGGTTCATACCCGAAAGGTCGTGGGTTCGACTCCCTCGGTAGCCACCATTTATACGGAGGAATACCCAAGTCCGGCTGAAGGGATCGGTCTTGAAAACCGACAGGCGGGTTAAACCGCGCGGGGGTTCGAATCCCTCTTCCTCCGCCATTTTGTTTTAAAAGAAAATGGTGAACTAGAATAAAACTTCAGCAATCATAATATTATCGCGGGGTGGAGCAGTTCGGTAGCTCGTCGGGCTCATAACCCGAAGGTCACAGGTTCAAATCCTGTCCCCGCAACCAAATGGTCCCGTGGTGTAGCGGTTAACATGCCTGCCTGTCACGCAGGAGATCGCCGGTTCGATCCCGGTCGGGACCGCCATTTATATGGGTCAGTAGCTCAGTTGGTAGAGCATTAGATTGAAGCTCTAAGTGTCGGCGGTTCGATTCCGTCCTGACCCACCATTACATAATAAATGGGCCTATAGCTCAGCTGGTTAGAGCGCACGCCTGATAAGCGTGAGGTCGATGGTTCGAGTCCATTTAGGCCCACCATTATATTATTCCGAAGTAGCTCAGTGGTAGAGCAACCGGCTGTTAACCGGTTGGTCGTAGGTTCGAGTCCTACCTTCGGAGCCATGGCCCGTTGGTCAAGTGGTTAAGACACCGCCCTTTCACGGCGGTAACACGGGTTCGAATCCCGTACGGGTCATCTAAAGTATGTAGCGAGTGCTGCATACTTTTTTATTTTTGTCGTATTAATGAATAGCTAGATATAGTATAAAACATAGGTGTTGAAATAATAGATATATAGATTATTTTGGAAGGTGTTTTGTATGATATTATATTTTAACGTTACGCTACTAGGGGTTTTTTAGTTTCCATTAGGTAATTATTGAGCTGATGATTCTCTTGAAATATGCTATAGAGGGATGAAAGTGAATTAGAGTAATTGGTAGTCTATATTTTAAGCAAATAAGTGTGTATAGCATGATGAAGAGAGTGTTAAAACTTTAGGAGTGTGTGATGGAACAGTTTCTATTAGGATTAATTGAAAGAAATTCGGTCTTTACAGCTTGGTTTGGGTTTGTTCTAATGACGGTGCTCGCATTTGTGCCGGCTATGCCTATTCCGCTTATTGCTAGTGCCATTGGAGCTCAGTATTCAATCCCTATAGCGTTGTTGATAAATTTAGGTGGAACAGTGTGTGGCTCTGTTTTAATGTTTATTACCTGCCGTTACTTTTTGCAGGATTGGGCATTACGAAAGGTTAGCAAATGGCATAGCGTAACAGGTTTTTTTCATTTGCTTGAACGCAACGGATTTTTAGCAATACTAATAGGTCGATTAATACCAGTACTGCCATCAGCAGGGGTTAATATGATTGCTGGTGTATCAATGATCAGTCTTAGAGCCTTCTTTTTAGCGACTCTTTTAGGAAAGTTACCGACCATTTTAGCCTTCACTTTGGCAGGGAATCAGTTTGAGGATAATGAATTAAGCACAGTTATTTTAATATTGCTCTATTTAAGCGTTTTGTTTATAGTGGGTTATAAAATTAAGCGACGTTGGTCAGAGCATACATCTTAACAGTGTGGTTTGGATTTAAATAAAACAAGGACGTAGCTTTGGATAGTTAAAGCTACGTTTTTTGTAGTGGTGTTAATCTCATCATATAAATAATAAAAAGACTGCATTGCACATGCAGTCTTTTTGAATGATTAGCGTGCAGTTACGCCGCCATCGATTACAAACTCAGAACCTGTAGAGTAGCTAGAGTCATCAGATGCTAAGAATAATACCATTTTCGAAACTTCTTCTGGTTGCGCAACACGTCGTAATGGAATGTGCTTTGCAAATTCTTCTACTGCTGCTTTTGTATCTTCTTGTACTACCATTGGTGTAGCGATTACACCTGGGTGTACAGAGTTTACGCGCACGTTGTAGTGAGCCGCTTCCATTGCCGCTGCTTTTGTCATACCACGTACAGCGAATTTTGTATCTGTGTAGCCAATCGCACCAGCAACTAAACCGTTTAAAGAAGAAATATTAACGATTGAACCGCCACCAGCTTTTTGCATTGAAGGAAGTGCAGCTTTCATACCTAAGAATACAGATACTTGGTTAATTTCTACGATGCGACGGTATTCTTCAACCGTTGTTTCCATTAGTGATTTCGCCATTGTAATACCAGCGTTATTTACTAAAACGTTTACTGGACCGAAAGCTTCTTCTGCTGTAGCAATGACTGTAGCCCAGTCTGCTTCGTTTGCTACGTTTTGTTTAACGAATACTGCGTTTTCACCTAATTCAGCTACTAATGCTTGACCTTTTTCTTCGTTTAAGTCAGTGATGACAACCTTTGCGCCTTCTTCAACGAATAATTTTGCGTGTGCAGCACCCATACCTTGAGCAGCACCTGTAATAATTGCAACTTTACCTTCTAAACGAGCCATAATGAAACTCCTCCTAAATATAATAATGAAATCGAACTTGTTTTGTACCAATGTTATGGATGGTAAGCTATCATTGTGTTCAACATACCATAGGAAATAAAAGGAATCTATGAAAAAACGCACAGTTCCTTATGATATGTATGATAAATATAAACTACAATTGTAAATTAACAGAATAGAGTAGGGAGTGTCAATTTAAAGCACTTCATTATTAAAAAGACGTTACTTTCGGAATATTCGATAGTTTTAATGATGGAATGAAAAAAGCACCGTACACGTATTCATGCTATACTTTGTGAAAAGATTGTATGAAATTAGGTGATGTTGCAAGTGGTAACAGAAGATCGACGCATCATACGAACGCGGAAAAAATTAAAAGATGCAGTACTAACTTTAGTAAAGGAAAAAGACTTTAAAGCTATTTCAATTACAGAAATTGCAAAAGTAGCGGGTTGTAATCGTGTGACATTTTACTCTCATTATGAAGATAGTACACAGGTATTAGCGGATATTTTTAGAGACTATTTAGACGAGCTGGCTCAATACTATCGCGATAGTTATAAAGGGAAAGAGACGTTTACATTATCTGATCCTACACTGAGCATTCCCATTTTTACATTTGTCTATAACAATCAATTCGTGTTTTCACTGATGCTGATGGGAGAAGTTATTCCAGGTTCGCAAAATACATTTTGCGAGACACTAGGAAGTATAGGTCGTAAAGAATTAACGTTGCAACAAGAAATCTGGTTTGATAAAGAGGCCATTAATTTTTATGAAACCTATGCATTTTTAGGCCTATTCATTTATTGGATTAAACAAGGTTTCAAAAATACGCCTGAAGAAATGGCAAGAAGACTAGCGTTTTTACACACGACATTCCTTGGCGAAGTAAAAGTAAATAAATAACACGATACCTCCAATAGCGAGTACATCTGAAAGCTATATGGGGGTTTTTATGTAAAAATTGTAGTTGTTTCTGTTGATTCTTACGTTACGTGAGTCTCTATAATATAAGCATGAGAGGAAGCTGCTTGTACAGCAACAGAAGATAGGTATAAGAGCAGATTGAGTAACTTTAAATTGAGGGAGGTAATAGTGGTGCAAAAAAGTACATTTCAGCCAAATAAATTATGGCAACTAGTTAAGCGAGCAAATCCACCAAAAGGGCTTATTGTTCTAGCCATCATACTCGGCATTATTGAGACAGGGGTAGGATTAGCTGTCCCACTGTTAACAATGAATATGATCAATCGGTTTGCGGAAGGGGACATTTCCTTTTTAGCCCTTCTTTTCGTAGCGGGAGTACTTATCGTGCAAGCAGCGATTTCAGGAATCGCATTTTACATGATGATGACAATCGGTGAGAAAATTGTTGCCGCTATTCGAGAGCGGGTTTGGGGGCATGTACTTCAGCTACGTATTACGTATTTTGATGCACATGAATCTGGCGAAACGATGAGCCGTATTACGCAAGATACAAATGTGGTAAAAGAATTAATTACTCAACATATTATTACGTTTTTTACAGGGATACTGACGATTATTGGTTCAGTCGGGATTTTGCTATGGATTGATTGGAAAATGACATTGCTAATGCTCATTGCGGTGCCACTATCTATTGGTGTGATGCTCCCATTAGGGCAGAAGATGAATCAAATTGCAAAAGCGAATCAAGACGAGCTAGCCAGTTTTTCAGGGAACTTAGGTCGAGTGCTGACAAATATTCGCCTCGTAAAAGCATATCAAGCAGAGCCACTAGAAAAGGAAAAGGGTAAAGCACAAATTGTTAATTTATATCGCTTCGGTTTAAAGGAAGCGAAAGTGCTCGCTATTTTATCGCCAATTATGACGCTTGTCATGATGCTTGTGCTCATTTTGCTATTTGGCTATGGCGGCGCACAAGTGGCAACAGGCGCGATTTCTGCTGGGGCGCTTGTGGCGATTATGTTTTATTTAGTGCAAATTATCGTGCCGTTTACACAAATGGCCACGTTTTTTACTTCGCTTCAAAAGGCGCTTGGTGCAACAGAAAGATTGCACGAATTACTTGCTTATCCAGTAGAGCAAGGGGGAGTAGCTCAGCCAGACACAAAGCAAGCTAATATTATATTTGATGCTGTCGCTTTTCAATATGGAGATAAGCCTATTTTTAATCAGCTATCTCTGACTATTCCGGCTGGCAAAACAACGGCGCTTGTCGGTGCAAGTGGTGGCGGAAAGACGACGCTGTTTTCATTAATGGAACGCTTTTATGAGCTAACAGGGGGTGCCATTTACTACGGGACGCAATCGATTGAGCAACTCTGTTTAGATCGTTGGCGAGGATTATTCGGCTATGTCTCGCAAGAAAGTCCACTGATGAATGGTACAGTAAGAGAAAATGTGCAGTACGGTACACCGAACGCAACGGAACAGGAAATTATTGATGCCCTCCAAAAAGCACATGCATGGGATTTTGTGCAAATGTTAGAGGGTGGTTTAGACGCGCAAGTTGGAGAAGGGGGCATCAAATTGTCGGGTGGTCAACGCCAACGTATCGCGATTGCACGGGCCATTTTACGTAATCCACCCATTTTACTGCTCGATGAAGCAACATCCAATTTAGATAACGAATCCGAAAAGTATGTGCAAGCAGCATTACAACAAGCGATGCAAGGACGCACAACGATTATTATTGCCCATCGTTTATCAACGATTACGCATGCGGATCAAATTATCGTGCTAGAAAATGGACATATTTCAGGAACCGGCACACATCAGGAGCTATTGCAGGAGCATGCCTACTATAAGAAACTTGTGAGGCAGTCTGCGGAAGTCATCTAAAGAAAAGGCAGTAGGTGACTCGTCATTTACGAGCCACCTACTAATTGAAGAATCCATTCTTTTAGATCCACCAACCGGTTAAATGGTGGTTTCTCATCTGTTCCCGCAACGATCACGGGGACGACAGAATCCATTTTATGCAACGAACCATGTGCACCACCGCCAGCATGGTCGTGGCTATGTTCTGTGATGAACTCAAAATACGGCTTAGCATCAACAATTAAAACATTTCCTTCCTGCGAATGAAGTGCTCCGTGGAGTCTTGCAAGTGCATCAGGATAATGATTGTATTGAATCGTGTTTTGTTCAGCCAGCGTAACATCTAAAATAGTGACATCCCCTTCAATTGTCCACGTTTGTTTGTACGGGTCTATATACGGTCCGTTTGGTGAAAATGTCAGTAGTTGCTCGCTTTGCGGACTGGCTACATAGTTCGTTCCATCCTCTGTCCAAGCAATAAAATGAATTCTTTCCTCTTTCTTTAATGTGTCTATGACTTCTGCTTGTGGTATCGTGCCATCATTTATATATATATAGGCCATGCGTTCATTAATGGCAATCGCCATTTGAGCATCTTTATTTTTGCGTTCCCAAAAGGAATAATTGTTTAGTATATCATTTAAATTAATCAGTGAGCTTTCTTTATTCTTTCCTATAAAGGATTGACCACTATCGCCAAGGACAATCCATGTCGCTTCTTCGATTGCCTCTTCCCAAGAGGAATACGTATCGAATAATTGTTGAAGTGATGCATCGGCTTTTTCAATCGCTTTTAAATCATTCGGCCCATTTTTGTGTAGCTCGGCATCGGCATCAGGAAGATAGGCGAGTGTAAAGGATGGCAATTGATTGTTTTGAATGAGAAATTTCAACTCATTAATCGTAAAATCATTATTGAAGCCGAGGCGATCCCACGCCAATTTATGGCGATCGTTTTTCGGGTTATATTGAGATAATGCGCCAAGTGATAGTAATGTAGGCCCGTTCATTTCAAGGTTCCCTGGTAAAAGGTTTACGAGTGAAATGAGCTTTGGCACATTCATTTGATGCTGCACGTTTCCGCGAAATAACAGTCCATTAATGGAAGCGGATTGAAGCTGTTGATTTGCTAATGCCTCGTGAATCGTTTGCACCTCTTTACTTAAGTGTTGTTGATTGTAGCGGATGACGCTATCAAGCGCCACATTTTTTAGCCCATTATGCCACATTTCACTAATACCGCTACCGTAACTAATCATGCGGTTTTCCTCTTCTTTAAACCAAATAAGACCCGGGATTTTATGTTCGTTCGCATAAGTACCTGTTAGCAATGTACTATCAATGGTGACGGACATCGTCGGATAGGAACTAATGAAATCGGGATATAATTGTCCTTTATTCACTAAAAATGAGAAGGCGGGTGCTTTTCCATCTTGTATCGCTTTTTTTAGCGGTTCTGTCATGAGCGAGTCGACTGTCACGATAATCACTGGTTTTTTTGAGGGTTGCGCTATATCGATGCTCATCTCTTTCGTAGGAGACATCGAAATCGATAATACGAGCCCAGCACAAATCAGGACGAGTAAAATACATATAGCAATTATTTTTCGTTTCATAATAGCCACCTAGCATTAAATGAATTTGCATTAGTATGGTTGATTATGACTGGATACATGCTTCATATTGATTTTGTGTAAACAAGTCAATGCTTATCTAAATGTAAGAATTGGCTCACTCTTTTGACATAGTCATTTTTGGGGTAGCTTTTGTATAAATGACCGGATAATCGTACAGGATCACCAAAGAAGTATCGCTCATATTGTGTTTGTCTTGTGCCAAATGCGCTCATCGTTAAGTCCCACGCTAACCGAAATATTTTGACCCGATCTTCTGCTAATGTTTTCGTTCCTTGAAGATAGTGATCTAATGCAGGTTTAATAGGCGATTGGAATGCCTTTTCGGTTGGTAAAGCAATCAGGCCACTAGCACCTATGATTTGAAGAATTTCGCTGAAACGCGGGTAAATTTTAGGGAAAATGTTGGTAGCGACTGTTAGCGGGGTAAGATCAGGACGCATATATCCCCATTCATCTAATGTGGCGTGATGCTCTGACTTTTCTACGAGTGCTTTCATTGTTTCAAGTCCGATAATAATTTCTGATATCTTTTCTTGTACATGTTGATATTCACCGATGTTAATGGTGTCTACTAGAAGCTCCGCTAGCCCTAAAATAAACTCTGTTTTAACAATTTGCCTTGTTAATACTTGCTGATTGGCAAAATGGTTGAAAGAGCTATGAGAGATGAAGTTTTGGGCTACGTCATTATTATGATAATAAAATACGCGATCCCAAGGTACGAGTACAGTATCAAAGACGACAAGACTATCCATTTCTTCGTACCGAGAGCTTAATGGATAGTTAAAGGACGATGCCCCACCGATAAATGTATCGCGGCAAATAAACTTTAACCCTTTTGTATTAGATGGGATGGAAAAAGCAAACATCTCATCTTCATCAAAGAAAAACTTAGCGGTACTAAAAACTAATATTTCATCGGTTAGCCCTCCTTGAGTCGCCAGTAGCAGTGCCCCTTTTATAATGATTCCTTCTTCATTTTTTTCGATAATTTTTGCAGCAATCGGTTCGTTACTATCTTCCATGTAATATTGTGAGCGATTGACTTGTGGTGAAATAAAGGTATGTGTAAAGGAGAGGTCTTTTTCTCTTGCGTATTCATAAAAGGCTTGTAGATGCTGTGGAAAGCAGTTTTCTTTTCCGTTTAAAAAGTCGGCAGATGAAGCAAAGCTCATTAAAACACTATTTAAGTAGTCGGGACTTCTGCCCATCATCCCATTCGTATATCTTGCCCAATGTTCCATCATTTTGCGCCTTTTCACTAAGTCTTCTTTTGTTTTCGGCTGTAAATACGAAAGGCTGATACGTTCCCCTGAGGTAGGTGATGTAAACGTCATATCATTCCTTAGGTTGGGGTCATGCTGTAAGTCATAAAGCGCGGCTTTTGTTTGTAGGAGCCCTTTAAAAGCAGGATGCTCCGATATTTTTCCCTCCACCTTTTCACCATTAAACCAAATTTCATTATTTAGTTGATTAATACGTTCAATAAAAGTTTTTCCGTTTATAGCGCCCATCGTTAAACCTCCTTATATCAGAACAAGGTACTTTATTTTATTGCATAGAAGAGATTTTTGTACTTCCCAGTAAGAAAATTTTATTTATATAACAAGTAACCATGCTTATAGCTTTTTTATAATGCGGTAACAATAGCTACTAATAGTTGTGTAAAAGCCATTGACATTAACATTTCTATCAATTGCCTTGAGTTCCTATATATCTATAAATACGGGGAATTTACGTTAACTATCAATTCAATCTTGAGAATAATGCGCTTAAGCGTTATGGTAGTAGGAAGATACATTATATCCTGAAGGGATTTGCAATTATGGAACCGAAATCAATTCAAATTAAACAACCTAGATATCAAATTATTGCAGAAGATATTGCGACAAAAATTGTGGAGAAAAAGTATATTATCGGGGATAAAATTTATGCACGCTCATCATTAGCTTCGCAGTATGGCGTATCGGCGGAAACGGCTCGTCGCGCTATCGCTGTGTTACAAGATTTGAACATTGTCGAAGCAACAAAAGGAAGTGGTGTAATCATTACTTCATATGAAAATGCAGCGAATTTTGTTCATCGTCTTGAAGGGATTAAATCGGTACGAGAATTACAAAAAGAGCTAAGTATGAGTATTGAAAAACAGTTTGCGGAGTTAAATAACCTACAAGAAACGGCGAAAGAGCTCATTAATCGTACGAATCGATTTCAATCGGTTAATCCTTTTGTTCCGTTTCAATTAGAGATTGGTGAGTCTTGCCCGTATTTATCTAAAAGCATTAGTGAAATTAATTTTTGGCAAAATACAAGGGCTACCATCGTCGGCATTCGCAAAAAGAATGAGTTACTTCTTTCACCTGGTCCATACGCTACACTTGAAGTAGGGGATATTTTATATTTTATCGGCGACGAGATCTGTCTTTCTAATGCAGAACAATTTTTACAAGTAAGTAAAACGCTTAAATAGCAAGGGATTATCCCTGTTATTTAAGCTTTTTTTATGGACAAAAGCGTCATAAAATGGAAATATTTATTTGACAAAAGTAACAACTTTGTAATAAATTTAAGTAGTTAATCAAACAAACAACTTATATTTTATAATGAGTTGTTACTTTGAATTTGTGGGCAGTAAGTACAAAATTGTGACTTAGGGGAGCGTAAAAATAACATAAAGGGGATGTGGTGATATGAAAATTTCCATTGGATTATTTGGGTTTGGGCGTACAGGAGCTGCTGTTGCCAATGAAATTATTAATGACGCCGATTGTGAATTAAAGTGGGTCATGAAGAAATCGATTGAGCATACCGGTGAATTTGCCAGCCATTTACTAGGGCATGTGCATGGGGAAGGGAGGATTTTTTCATTTCAGGAAGTCGATTTCCATCGCTTTTATGAGGAAAATCCAGTGGATGTGATTATTGATTTTTCTAGCTCCTGTGCGGTGAAGGAGTATCAACATGCAGTGAAGTATGGTAGTCGTATTGTTTCTGCCATTTCTAATTATGAGCCAGGGGATATTGAGGATTTAAAGGCATTAAGTCAGCAGACGGCCATTCTCTATTCTCCTAATATTACACTAGGTATTAATTTTTTAATGGAAGCTTCGAAGTTACTACAAGAAATTGTCCCAGATTCAGATATTGAAATTATCGAAGAACATTTCAAAGACAAAAAAGATGTTTCAGGAACGGCCATAAGAATTGCAAAAGCATTAGGATTAGATGAAGAACAACATGTAAACTCGATTCGCATTGGTAGTGTTGTAGGGAAACATGAGGTTGTTTTTGGTTTGCCAAATCAAACAATCCGAATTGTGCATGAAACCCATAACAGAGCTGCTTTTGGGCAAGGGGCCATTTATGCAGCGAAGTGGATTATGAATCAGGAAAAAGGGAGTTATACGATGGAACAAGCACTAGCGCAAATTATGACGAAGAGTGCTATAGGTATCGATGAGCAGGAAAATCAAATTATTCTCAACTAATGATGCTTACATTTCCAACATGTATTGAGAGAAAAATATAAGATCAAAAGGGGTAAAAGATAATGAAAAGGATGAAGTTTTTATTGCTACTAGTGACGTTTTTAGTACTAGCTGCCTGTAGCGATGAAGAGAGTGTAGAAAGCATTGAAGTCATTAAGTTTGCGGATGCGGGATGGGATAGTATTCGCGTTCACAATAGCATTGCTCAGCTCATTATTGAAGAAGGGTATGGCTATGAAACCGAAGTGGTGAGTGGCACAACAGCTACTACGATGCAAGCACTTGAACAAGGTGATCTTCATGTCTATATGGAAGTATGGACGGATAACGTGAAAGAAGTGTATGAAAAAGCAGTCGAAAGTGGAAAGATTGTCAAGCTATCGACTAACTTTGCAGATAATGCACAAGGATTATATGTTCCAACTTACGTAATAAAAGGGGATGCAGAAAGAGGGATTGAAGCAGTTGCACCAGATTTAAAAACTGTTCAAGACTTAGCGAAGTATCCTGAACTATTCCAAGATCCTGAAGATGGTAGCAAAGGGAGAATCGTCGGTGCACCGTCAAGCTGGGCAGTTAGTGAACACTTGGAGACGAAACTTGTAACATATGGTCTTGATGAACAGTATAACTATTTAGCACCGGGTTCTGATGCGGCGATTGTGGCTGATTTAGCTGGCGCATACACAAAGGGGGAGCCATGGGTAGGTTACTATTGGTCGCCAACATGGGTCACAGCTAGCTATGATTTAACATTACTTGAAGACCATCCGTATGACGAGGAAGTTTGGGAAAGTTCAAAGGGGACGGAATTTCCACCGAATGATGTTGTGGTTGCCGTGTATAAAGACTTACCAACACAAGCAAAGGATGTTGTTGATTTCCTAAGTCACTATGAAACAAGTAATGACTTAACAGAACAAGCATTAGAATATATGGGTGAAAATGAAGTAGAACCAGAGGATGCAGCAAAGTGGTGGATGAAAGAACATGAAAAAATCTGGACAACTTGGGTGTCTGAAGAAGTAGCTGAAAAAGTAAAAGCAACGTTGAAATAATGAATCAGAATATATGGATTTGATTGAAATTGTGAGGTGAAAGGGCTGTCTCGGTGAAGGCGGCCCGAATGATATGCATGAATTTCCTGATTTTAGAATCCCTATTGGGGATGCGGTAGAAAAATTTATTGATTTTTTAGCAGTCAATTTAGAAGCGTTTTTTGATTTTATCTTTGTTATTTCTTCTAGCCTTATTAAAGGACTCGAAGGAGGTCTCCTAGCCATTCCTTGGTGGTTATTCATTATTCTTATCTTTTTGCTAGGTTGGTATTTTACGAATCTGTACGGAGGTCTTCTATTTTCTGCTTTTATGTTTCTGATTGGTAGCTTTGATTTATGGTCAGAGACAATGACTACCATTTCCATTGTGTTAATCTCCGTTCTATTATCTCTTGCGATAGGTATTCCTCTAGGCGTCTGGATGGCATTTAGTAAAACGATGTCTGTTACGATGCGACCACTATTGGATGCAATGCAAACAATGCCAAGCTTTGTGTATTTAATTCCGGTAATCTTTTTCTTCCCATTAGGAAATGTACCTGCTGTAATTGCTACAATTGTCTATGCATTACCACCTGTTATGCGGTTGACGGAGCTAGGCATTCGGAATGTAGAGAAAGAGGTCATTGAATCAGCTCAATCATTTGGTTCTTCACAGGGTCAAATGTTACTAAAGGTACAACTACCACAAGCATTACCGACCATTATGGCGGGTGTGAACCAAACGATGATGATGGCTTTAGCAATGGCAGTCGTTGGTTCCATGGTAGGGGCGAAAGGTTTAGGAGAGCGTGTCCTTTATGCGATTAATCGTATTGATATTTCACTCGGTTTTGAAGCGGGTATTAGTATTGTGTTTTTAGCGATTATTATGGATCGCCTCACGGGTGGTATTGCTAACCGTCTTCAGAAGCATAGGAGGGGTGCGGCATGACAGTCAAAATAAAAGTTGAAAAGGTTTCGAAAATATTTGGGCCAAAACCTAAAAAAATAATCTCAATGATTGAGAATGGTGTTTCGAAAGAAGAGATTCTTGCAAAAACAGGTCATACAGTAGGGGTATACAATGCTTGTATGGACATTAGAGAAGGCGAAACCTTTGTAATTATGGGGTTGTCTGGGAGTGGGAAATCGACATTAATCCGCTGTTTAAATTTATTGAATCGACCAACGTCTGGCGCGATTTATATCGATGGTGAGAACATTGTAGAGTACAATAAAGCACAACTAAAAACATATCGACAAAAGAAGATTGCCATGGTATTTCAACATTTCGGTTTGTTTAGTCATCGAACAGTGCTTGAAAATGTGGAATATGGACTTGAAATACGTGGTACATCGAAAGAGGAACGACGTGAAATTGCTCAAAAACAGCTAGAAATTGTAGGCCTTAAAGGGTATGAGCATCAGTTTCCAGATGAACTTTCAGGTGGGATGCGTCAGCGTGTCGGGATTGCAAGGGCGCTTGCAAATGATCCTGATATTTTGTTAATGGATGAACCGTTTAGTGCACTGGATCCGCTTATTAAGCGGGAGATGCAGCTAGAATTACTCGATTTACAAAATCGGCTACAGAAAACGATTATCTTTATTACACATGATGTCAATGAAGCCTTTCGACTTGGGGACCGTGTAGCGGTCATGAAAGACGGTCAAGTAGAACAAATCGGTACGCCAGAAGAAATTTTAGATCAACCTGCTAACGATTATATTTCGGAATTTATCCGTGATATTGACCGTTCGCAAATATTGCAAGCAGAGCATATTATGTCGAAGCCTTTTGGGTTAGTCTCATTAAAAGATGGTTTACATGTAGCGGTTCGAGTAATGCAGGAAAGTGGGATTTCCAGTGCGTTTGTCACAAACAAGAAACGACAGCTACAAGGTATGATTACAATTGATCAAGCAATTCAGGGCATTAAAGAGCATCGAGCATTGCATGAAATCGTAATGACCGATGTCAAAACAGTTCCTCCTGATGAATATGTAAAAGATATTATACCGTATGTCTTAGAGTCCAAATATCCGTTAGTTGTCACAAACGAGGAGCAGGTAATTCAAGGCATTATATTACGTGTGCATGTATTAGCGAGTCTAATTAATGATCATACAGAGGAAACAGAACCTCTTCCGTTAACGAAAGTGGGAGAGGGGCTTATTGAAACAAGGGTAGCCATTAATTAATATACAAAAAGCAAGTGGCTAGGTCACGCCACTTGCTTTTTATTATTGAAAAATTGATATGGTCAGTAGTTCATGAGACAGTTAGGTTAATACATGTTGCGACGAATTGGACAGAACGTTTCGTGTAACCGCATTGTTTGTTGCTGAACAGGGTGAATGTCGACTAGCGGTGAAGATGTTTTCCTTGTGGGCTTTGACCAAATTGTACAAATATGCATCCATATTGTTTTTGATAAACTAGCTAACATCTTACCTCACTTCCTTTTTGTTTATTTTTATTAAACTTATTATATGCTTTTAATTAAATTTAAGTAATTTAAAAGTAAAATAAAATTAAACAAAATGAAATTTTTTATTGTTTTGTTTTTATTATAAATTTAAAATGGTTTAAAATCATAACAACATCGTAATGTACGCAAGAATTATGGAAGGATAATAACCATGTAAATATGATTTTTTAGACAGAAAGATGGAGTAGTTATTTTTGTTAGGGGAAATGTTTCAGAATAAATAATGACCATCTATTACATAATAAAAATAATGAAATCGATAAGTAATCATTTGAACATGGATAGTAGTCTTCATATTCCAATTGAGTTTCTTAGTATTAAAAATTAAGGATCATATAATGAAAAATAAAGTGAAATTGATATATGTCAGTTGGTTAGTGGCGATGTTGAATATAGTTGACGGATTTGCTACGCATTATGGTTTAGCAAATGGTGTAATTGAAGAGTTAAATCCAATCATGGACTTTATTTGGTTAAAAAGCCCACTATTATTTTTAAGTATAAAAACCGTTTTATCGCTTGTCCTCATAGCTATATCTAATGTAGTGTACAAAACAAGTAATGAAAAGTTCCAAAAAAATTATCTTGTTTTACTAATAGTCTTATTTTTGTTGTATGTAAGTGTATTAGGGCTTCATATAATGTGGTTCGTATTTGTATAATGATAAAAAATTGACGAACCTTAAAAAGGTCCGCCAATATGATAATGTTACTTGTTCGAGTTTGAATCATTCTTCTTTTTGTTCGCATTAGACTTTTTTGAATTAGAGAAGTCTTCCTCTTTCCCAAATTCTGTTTGGTAGCTCGGATTTCGATATGCTGGTCGATTGGTACTTGCATTCGAAGTTGAAGCTTCTTCTTCGACTAAAGGCTTGCTTAAAAGCGGTATACAGATAAGTCCACCAACACCAACAAGTGTATAGATTAGTCTAGAAATGATCGAATCTGGACCACCGAAGATTGTAGCGACTAAATCAAATTGGAAAAGACCAATAAGTCCCCAGTTAACTGCACCAACAATAACAAGGATTAAAGCAATTCTGTAGAGTGCTCCCACTATTCATACCTCCTTTGCTTTATTTTAAAGGTGCTTTGACCTCTTCATTAAATTACCCATTTTTGCGTAAATCATTGGTAGTAACATCTTCATGTTTTACATATAAAATGGAATGTTTTTTCTCCTTATGTTTCGCAAGTAATGAGATAAAAAATTAAACGTGGCATTAGTGTTGGTTATATATGTTGCAATAAAATGGAGTAGTAGTTGAAATCTAAAGGATGTAGCAGGTAGAATGGCAAAAGAAGTTATGGTAGACAAAAGGTAGGTATGTAGAATGGCTGGAAAATATAAGGTTATTTAATTTGATTTAGACGGAACGATTTCAAATCCGAAAATAGGCATTACGAAATCTGTCCAATATGCATTACAGAAAATACCGATTCCTTCATAAAAAAAATAGCTCTTTATTTACTAAAGAACTATTGGGAAGGCTTCTTTATATTCTCTTGTTGTATTCATATAAGTAATTTAGTCCCTTTTATTTAGGAAAGGACGATTCGCTACCATTCGCGTCATGGTTTTCCATTTTACGCAATTTTACAACGGTCAGTAAAATCAAAGGAATAACAATGGCGAATGTAGCTATATATAATGGCCAAGTTTCTTTATTAAATGTAGCTGAATGTATAACATTGGGATGCATGATTTGAGAAAGCCCGATTGAAATCATGCCAAGCGGTAGAATGAGCGGTCGGTGATCTTTTAGTTTAAGTATTTCGCCTAATCCCTTTACACAGGCATAAAAATACATAAATGCTCTTACGAAAATGGTGATCCACCACATAAATGCCATAATGATTTCGATACGCTGTACGAAATTACCTACTGAAATTTTTTGTGCTAATGCATAACTAGGAAAAGTGCGTAAAGATGTATTTGGTGCGCCTAAAACTAAAATACATAATGCTATAACAATGCTTAATATGAGACCTCCAGCGATCATCCCAATATAAAATCCTTTTTGCGCGGATTGATATACATTGACAGCAGACGGGAAAATCATTAATAAAACAACTAATGGAAAAGAAAAGAGACCTACGAAATAAAAAATATTATAAATAAGTGGCTTTGCTGCAACTTCAAAAAATGGTTGAATATTGTTACTATCTATTTGTGGTGAAATACTGAGGACAAAAATAATAAATATTAACACAAAGAATGGTAATAATATTTCCAGTGAGCGTGCGAACACTTCTATACCTAAGTAAGCAGCGAAAAGAATAGTAATACTAAAAAGAATCGAAAATGCCACTTGTGGTGTTTCGATCATTACTTCTGTTTGTAGAAAGTTCCCCATAAAATAGAGTAATTCGCTTGCTGAAAGTAAGGTCAATACTATAAACCCAATAGAAACGCATTTACCTATAAATTTCCCAAGTATTTTTTCATTCATTTCTACAAAAGATAAGGTAGGCATTCGTTTTCCTAAAGATATCAGTAGTTTTACTAATAATACGCTTAATATTGTCCCTATTATCGGTACAATCCATGCATCCTGTTTTACATCTAGTGCGATGCTTGCGGGTATAATTAATATACTTGTACCAACTGAATAGAAAAGGACGATGATTGTAAATTGACGTGAACTAATGATCTGCTTTTCCATAATTCCCTCCTTTTCAAGCATTTTGGTTAATTAGTATCGCTTGTAGCCAATTGTTAACTTAATAAAAAAAGGACTTCAAAAACGCACTAATTGGTTTATAAATAATGATAATTACATTAAAAGGGCTAGGAATTTTGACATTCAAACTGATCGCAATATTTAAGGCGGTTCCAATAAACAGTAAAAGAGAAAATGCCCAAATGGTTTTAGCATCTCTTTCTTTGATTAACCTCGGTAGCGTCATATATAAAATAACCCCAGAAATCATTAAAATCCCTAAAGCCATAAACATGTAAGATTACTCCTTTACTTTTGCGTTTTGCAAAGTGGCTAAACCTTGTGTATTTACGTTAACTTCTACATTTACCTGTAACTCTGGAAAAAGTGTTGGCCAATCATCCTTCATCTTCTTCCATTCCTTAGCATTTTCACGATGAATAACGTCACCGTATCCTAAGATGTCTGCTTCATATTCTTTTTGAATTGTATCAAGTAACTGTTCTATATGATTTTTAATTACATTTTCCGTTTCTTTATCAATCATATGGAGGGTTTGTTCATCTGTTAAATTAATGTCACAGTTCACTTCAGCCACACTTTGTATCACATCAATTTGGACGAATATTTGAGGAATGCCGTTTTTTATTTTTCCTTTCGTTTTCGTTTTAGAATTTGTTATTTCAGTTGTTAACTGCCCTTGTTCAGGGCAGGATATGATTTCAAGTGTACCTTTAATTTCATTGTTTAAAAAATTATAACTTCTACTCTCTTCTTCGCTTAAAAGCCCTATTAACTTGTCTTGTTTAAATACGGCTAGTCCTATAAATTCTAATATTGTAGATGGGCTAATTCTTTGGACATTTGTTTGCTCAATCCCTAGTTGTGGATCTCCGTTCACCTCTACAGCTGACAATACATAATTTTGTCCACCATCGTTTAACTTATTGATTAATCCATCTACATCTACCTGTAGTGTAGATCCCCATTCCCTTTGCGAAACCCGAATGGAATTTAACATTTTATTCGCAGGTATTTTTTCAATGGGCGTTAAGACATTTAACACATTTTTGGCTGTTGTCTTATGAGCAACAATAATATTAAAGTCATTTCGAATTTCATTCCCTCTCCCTAAAAAATCAATCGTATAACGCAAACCTTCTCTAGCTAAATCCTCTCCAACTACAAGCATTTGTAGATGCGCAAAATAAGCTTTTCGAGGAGAGAGTGTTGTCACTTTTCTGATCGCTTTGAATAATGTTTCTCCCGTTGCATGATACGTAACGACAGGCGCCCGCCCGCTTGAAGATTGACTTGCAGAAATTTCACTAGGATCTACGACTTGGATTGATACGGCATATTCGTCGTCTGTTTTATCTATTCCTAGTGCCACTACAATGGCGAGCTCGCTTAATTCCCGTTTACTCCAGCAACCACTTAACAGAAGAACAACGGCTGCTAGCAAAATCATTGTGATTAATTTTTTCATTCGAGCTCCTCTTTTTATTTAATGTACATTTCTTTTCGTATTGCCTAGATGCTTCTTCCCTCTTACGTTATTCTTTTGGCTAATTAATCGTGGGCGAGTTAACAAAAGGTTACGTGGAAGCAAAATTAAAGTATCCTTTTGATCTTTCACAATTAACGGGGCAAACGGGCTCATATAAGGTACGCCAAAAGAGCGCAAACTACATAAATGAAGAATAATCAACATAATGCCAACCATTAGCCCAACTAAGCCAAACATCCCTGATAAGATCATTAGTGGAAAACGCAACACGCGTACCGCATTCGAAAGCCCGTAAGCTGGGAAAAGGAAGCTACAAATCGCTGTTAGTGCCACAATAATGACCATTACGGCAGAAACAATGCCTGCCTCTACAGCTGCTTGTCCAACAATTAATGTACCCACAATGGATACGGCAGGACCAATCATTCGTGGCATACGGATTCCAGCTTCTCTCAGTATTTCAAAGGCAATTTCCATGATTAATGCTTCTACAAAAGCAGGGAATGGTACACCTTCTCTTTGAGAATAAATACTAATTAACAATGGTGTAGGTAACATTTCTTGGTGAAAAGTAGTGATAGCAACATATAGGGATGGAGCAACTAGCGAAAGGCTTATACCAAAAAAACGTATAAGTCGTATAAATGAACTAATAATGGCATTGTGATAATAATCCTCTGCTGTCTGTAAAAAAGAGATGAATAAAGCAGGGACGATTAACACAAAAGGGGTGCCATCTACTAAAATAGCAATTCTTCCTTCCAGTAATTCCCCTGCTATTACATCAGGACGTTCCGAATTATAAACGGTTGGAAATATGCTGAATTTTGAATCTCGAATCATTTCCTCAATATAGTTGCTCTCAAGAATGCCATCAATCTCAATACGATCTAAACGGTCGAGTACTTCTTGCACAATTTTGTCGTTGGCAATGCCGTTTATATACATAATCGCAATATCAGTTTGCGTCTCTTGTCCAATCACTCTCGATTTGATCCAAAGATTGGGGCTTTTAATTTTCCGCCTGATTAAAGCTGTGTTTGTACGAAGCGTTTCAGTAAAGGCTTCCTGGGGTCCTCTAATAACGGACTCTGTAGTAGGCTCGGAAATAGCCCGATCTTTAGCGCTTTTTGTACTTGCGGCAATCCCCTTTGTCAGTCCATCAAACAGTATGATCGTATCTCCATTTAACAGAGCATTATACAGTGCTGTAAAATCTACAATATCTTTCACATCACTCACCGTTAAACAATAATCCTTTAAGTATTGATTCATTTCGTTCGACATAATTTTTGGATTTTCTGTTAAATGAAGCGTTAGGGATTCTAATATAGAATCATTTAGGATTGTTTCATTTGCTAGACCATCAATATGAATAATAGCAATGCGCTGTTTCCGTAATTTTCCAATTAACAACTCACGTAGAATGATGTCATTACTGTTGCCCAGTGTATTTTTTAAGGTTTTTATATTTTCACTAAGAGATGCACATAGAGGAGCATTTTTAGAATTAGGCTGGGAGGTGTTTTGATTCTCTAAGTCAGTCATTACTAAACCCTCCTATAATAAGCTTTTTAAACTATTAAGAGGATAGACAAATGTATAAATAAATAAACAAATAAAAGGGGAGTTTTTTAGTGCCATAAGGATTAAAAAGACGGTTTATTGAGAAGGGGGCAGATTATTCACTATTTTGAACGACAAATGTCAATATGCCTGCTACTTTACATGAAGTAGCAGGCATGTCATATTGTTAGTTATTTAGGTAATAGTAGTCTATCCATGGTGATTGTTTATTTTTTCGTAATCGTCATATTCAGCCAACCAAATAAAATAGTAAGCACAGGACTGATTAAGCAAAAGAAAGCAAACGGTAAATAGCTCATGACGGGTACATCCAGCATCGACACGATAAATAAACCGCAAACGCTCCAAGGGACTAATGGGTTAATGACGGTACCCGCATCTTCCATCACCCGACTTAAATTTTTTGGATGTAAGCCTTGTTCATCGTATTTTTGCTTAAATGCTTCGCCCGTTAATAAGATGGATAAATACTGTTCACCAACGAGAGTATTAATCCCAATCGCTGTCAATGCCGTTCCTGTAATTAATGCACCAACTGATTTTAGTAGCTTTTCGATTTTTTCAAGAAGTGTTTGAATAACACCAAGTGCAAATAATAGACCGCCCATACTCAGACTAAGTAGCACAAGCATAATAGTAAAGTACATGCTACTAATACCGCCACGTGTTAACAGTGAATCAATCACCTCTACGCCTGTTTCTGAAACAAATCCACTATATAAAATGGCACAGTAATCAGCTAAGGATAACGACGTATGGAACATCGATAATACAAGTGCTACAAGCGAGCTGACGATCAGTGTTAAAAAGGCAGGCATCTTCAGTAATGTACAAATAATAAGTACAATAAGTGGTACAATGGCATACCAATGGATGAAATTCGTTTCTAGTAAGCTTGCTTTGTAAGATGCAATCGTACTAGCATCAAATGTCCCAATAGAAGGGGATAAAACAGAATACAAAATCGCACTAATTAAAAATGCAGGAACGGTTGTCCAGCTCATATTTTTAATATGCTCGAATAAATCGATGCCAACGATGCTCGCAGCTAAATTTGTCGTGTCCGATAAAGGCGACATTTTATCACCAAAAAAGGCACCTGATACAATCGCTCCAGCTGTCAGTGCCATGGATGCATCAATGGCTCCGGCAATACTCATAAAGGCGACACCAATTGTTGCTACCGTTGTGAGTGAGCTACCAATGGCTGTCCCGATAATGGCTGTCATAATAAAGACAATTGTATAAAAAAAGCTCGCCGTTACGATGGATAAGCCTAGATATAAAAGGGTTGGAATGGTCCCACTTACAATCCAGCTACTAATTAATATACCAATTAAAAAAAAGATATAAACGGCACCCATACCAGCCTTAGCTCCGGCTAACATGCTTTCTTCTAATGTTTTAAATGGTATGCGTTTGATTAGTCCATAAAAAATTAAAAAGATAATAGCGAATAATATAGGAATATGTGGGGTTGAACCGAGCTGCCCAATTGCAATAGCAATCATGCCAATAACAGTGAACACAATAAAAAGTGCCTCTAAAACAGAGGGCTTTGTTTTTGCTTCAATAGAAAACATATGTCTGCTCCTAGCTGTATAATGCAATTCAATGCGTTGAAGTTCAACGCTTCAACTTAAAAAAGTATAAAAATATTCTAACATAGCTATAGTAGAAGTCAATAGTGTGAAAATTGCTAGGTGGATTACGTCTTTACTACAAATAAAATAGCAGGAGCAAATCCTCATTTGCTCCTGCTATGTTTAATCCATCAATGGATTTTCTTTCATTTTCTCTTCAATCCGCTGTAATAGCTCGTCCGCTGTTTCCGCTGTTACCACTTCGCTGTTTACAACCGCAAATAAGCATGAATCGCATGTTTCACAATTTGATGTACAACCAGATTCTTCAATGACAACATCTTCACGTTGGATTAGCTCATCATATGCATCTGCACTACCAAATGAAAGGTTTGAGATGCAAAATTCGATTTGGTGTTTTAGTACTTTATCTTTTCGTTTAAATAAAGATTTGAACATGGCTCAGGCTCCTCGTTTTTCTTCTATTGTACTTGTAGAACGGTAGAATAAGCAATTGCCCCTTTGGCTGATAATTGATTGGACGTGTATTTCTATGTAAATCATCTTAAAACGGTCGACAGTGAACGGTCAAAAAGCTACGGTATCCGAGCAAAAAGTCGCTGTATCCGGTCAAAACCACCCGGCATGAGCAAAACACTGCGGTATCCGAGCAAAAACACTCGGCATGAGCAAAATCCTACCGTATCCAGTCAAAATCCTGCAGTGAACCTCAAAAAACATTTATTTTTAGCCGAAATGTAAGCAAAGGAGACGATAAGCTTTCAACATGGAGGGTGATTTTTAAAGTCAATCTTTATGCTAGAACATTAAAATGCACATATATACGTATAGGGACTTGGTGAGCTAGTATTCGTATGAGTAAGAACGGATGTTGATGGGAATAGAAAGAAGCGAAGTACCACTTGCTGGGAGAATTTAAATTTATCTCGTTTTCGTTTTAATTGTCATTTTTCCTCCCCTTTTAGACATAAAACGCCATAAGGGCAAATTTAATTTAATGACAGCGACACAGTATAACTGAAAAATGAAGAGGTGATGGCATGCACACATTTTTATTGGAAATGAGACAAATTGACGTTGCGATTCACCATTTTTTAGAGGATTACGGGCATCTCGTGTATATTTTATTGTTTTTCATTATTTATTGTAAAACTGCTTTTGTTGTTCTTACATTTTTACCAGGAGATGCAACTGTATTTGTTAGTGGTGCATTAGCCGCATTAGGCGAGTTAAATTTATGGTTTTTAGTCGTGATATTATTTGCAGCAACTGTGCTTGGGGATACACAAAATTACTGCATAGGTAAAATTGGACAGAGAGTGACGGGTAGCTGGCGGGTTATTCCGAAAACGACATTGCAGTCTGCAAAGGACTTTTTTAAAAATTATGGACATAGAGCGATCTTATTTTCGCGCTTTATTCCGCTTATGAGGACGACGATTCCATTTGTGACAGGCTATACGAACTATCCACTGTATCCTTTTTTAGCTTATAACAGTATGGGTGGAGGGATATGGGTTGTATTATGGCTTGGGGCGGGACTTTTGCTCGGACAAATTCCGATTGTTGAGCAAAACATGGCATTATCCTTACCGATTATTTCTTGTATTCCTTTTCTCCCGCCCATTATTTTTTATATTGTTCGCCTATTAAAAAATAACAAGATAAAAAGGATTGGCGGAGTATAAATGGCCAATCCTTTTTAATATGAGGTATTAAACTTGAATGAAAGTTTGGTTAATGAGTACACCAAGGCCAATTGCAACACCAATACCAAGACAAGAGGCAAGTACATAAGTTATTTTTAACATAAAAATTCGCTCCTTTCATCTTAAGCCCATTATAAAATGTTTGAAATTTTTTAGATGTGAGAAAAATCACACATACAAAAGAAATTTGCACGGACATTTTCTATTCTGTGGAGTAATTTTTTGTGATTTACTTAAATGAAGAAATAATGCTAAATTTTATGGTATATTTAGTGAAAATTCGGTTCATAAAGGGGTTTTTCAACAATGTTAACTTTTTCAATTCCAGCACTGCATGAAGAAAAAATGGAGCAGGCACGTCAGTATATTGATTCGCTAACGAAGCCACCGGGCAGTTTAGGGCGCTTAGAAGAAGTAGCGATTCAACTTGCAGGCATGACGGGGGAAATAAAACCTAATATTGCTCCTGCTTCTCTCGTATTTTGTGCAGATCATGGCATTGTGGAAGAAAATGTATCGGCTTCTCCACAAGAAGTAACGTATGAGATGGCGATGAATATGGTGGAAGGTGGTGCGGGAATTAGTGTGTTTAGTCGTATGATTGGTGCACCACTTGCTGTCTATGACTTAGGTATTTTACGCCCTGTACCAAATGAGAAGGTCATTAACAAGAAAGTCCGTCCATCTGGAACTGCTAACTTTTTAAAAGAGCGTGCGATGACAGAAGAAGAGGCATGGCAAGCAATTAAAGTAGGCTACGATGCAGCACAACAGGCTATTCGTGAAGGCGCGGGCTGTATCATTGTTGGAGAGTTAGGTATTGGTAACACGACACCAAGCAGTGCCATTTTAGCAGCTATTCTTGAGATTGATCCAGAGACAGTTGTTGGTCGCGGTTCAGGTATTAATGATGAGCAATTGAATCGCAAAGCACAGGTTTGTCGTGAGGCGATTACGTTACATAAACCGAAGAAAGATGATGCCATTGACTTGCTATCTAAAATGGGTGGTCTTGATCTAGCAGGTATGACAGGTGCTATGATTGGCGCGGCAGAAATGCGTACCCCGATTTTACTAGATGGCTTTATTTGTACGGTTTCTGCTTGTTTAGCGGAGCTACTAGCGCCAGGTGCTGTAAACTATATGATTTTATCGCATAATTCGGTGGAGATTGGGCATGCAATTGCAGCGAAGCATCTGAATAAACAGCCACTCGTACAGCTTGATTTACGTCTTGGTGAAGGAACAGGTGCAGCCATTGCGTATCCGATTGTTAAAGCAGCTAATGTGATGATGAAGGATATGGCTACATTCCAAAGTGCAAGTGTATCGCAAAAATAAACATAAAGAAGGGGCTACTAGGTTAGCTCCTTTTTCATATCGTTATAAAGGTTATGGTTAGATTGCCATCATCATAGAAACTTTCAAAGGGGGAAGTTTAGTATTAGGGCTTTCCTATGTGTAAACTAGCGACTAGGAGGTGTGATGATGATTAAAAATATGCTACCACCCGTAGTAAATGAACAGACAACTGTACTCATTGTCGGCTCTATGCCGGGTGTAAAATCGCTTGAAAAGCAGCAGTATTACGGCAACCCACGTAATCATTTTTGGGGAATCATTGGTGAGCTAACGAGTACAATGGTGCCAGAACAGTATGAAGAGCGCCTCGCACTTGTGAAGAAGCATGGCATTGGGTTGTGGGATGTAATTCAAGCATGTGAACGTGCTGGTAGTCTAGATAGTAATATTAAAAACGAAATCCCGAATGATTTTGTTGCTCTTTTTAAACGTTATCCGCAAATTCAGGCGGTCTTTTTTAATGGTACAAAAGCGTATGACGTCTTTCAAAAGAAGCTAGGCTTTGAATTGCTTGTTGGAAAAGAGTATTATAAAATGCCATCAACCAGCCCTGTACCAGGACGCAATATTAAGACATTCGACCAAAAAGTAGAGGCATGGCGAGCGCTTGAACAGTATATGATAAGGGGAGAATAAGATGTATCGTAAAGCACAAGATTTTTTAGAAGATTGGCACATGAATGCGCAAGGAACACTTCGCGTAATGCAAGCAATTACGGAAGACAAAAAGCACGCTTCGATTGTAGAAGGACATAACTCCCTTCGCTGGTTATCGTGGCATTTAGTGAGTGTGGCCGGTGCTTTTGGACACTTCGCTGAGTTACAAATTCCATCACCAGGACCAGATATGCCGATGCCTGAGACGATGGAAGAAATCGTGGAAATGTATGAGGCGGTCGTGGAAGCCTATAACAAAGAAGCAGCAACATTAACAGATGCTCAAATGGAGGAAGAGGTACAGGCTTTGGGTGGAGCAATGCCACGTGGTAAATTACTACGGTTGTTAGTCAATCATCAAACACATCACCGCGGTCAAATGACAGTGTTACTACGTCAAGCAGGCTTACCAGTACCACCAGTAATGGGGCCAACAAAGGAAATGCAATAAGCATAAGAAAAGGGGTGTTCAGAAAAATTTTCTGGACACCCTTTACTTATTGATCCATATCTACTAAGAAATATGGATCCTGCGGTGTCACATCAACATCCCTCGTCGCGAAAGAAGCGACTCAAAGTGTCTTTTCAGAAGCTTCCTTCACAATTTGAAGCGCTTGTTTAGCTGTGCTAGCATCTAAAAATGGTGATTGAATCATCAGGAGTCGTTCAATATAGTGTTGTAGTATAGTTGGTAGCGCTAATTCCTCTTGCCATGATCGGCTTTTCTTTGATGTAGGGTTATAGCTTGAGTACAAAAGAAAGAGCATAAAGTGTCCAACTGCATATAAGTCACTGAGTGGGCTTGCAGCTTTTTTAGGGTTATCAATTGTATTGACACAAACAGCTGGGTCGATCTTTGTTGCAAGACCAAAATCGATAATCGTGAGTTGGTCATTTTTTAAAATAATATTTGGCATACGCAAGTCTCTATGCACAATACCTTGTTCATGTATACGGATTAGAATAGTTAGCAGTTCTTCCGTTTTAGTTAATGCATCTGCTACAGAAAATTGTTCGTTCCGTTCGAAAATAGCACGTTCAAATGTATCCCCTTCAATATGCTCCATTATATAAAATGGTAATTCCTCAATGAAACCCTCTGTCAATACTGTTGGTACAGGTAAAGTAGAGAGCCTTTTTAAAAACGAGACTTCTTGTAAAAACTTTTGCTGATTAGTTGTATGGCGGTGCTTTGTTTTTAAGCGTTTTAGCACGGCTTTTTCGCCCGTTTCGTTATGAATCAGTAAGTAGGCGATACCGTAGGAGCCTTCCCCGATTGGATTCATCATATGATAGTTTGTATGGACATGGATGAACTGCTTTAAAAGGCGTTCATATTTACTTTCTTTGAATAATGAAATCATCAGCTACTAAAAAAGCTTTTTGAGCTAAAGAAGCTACGAGAAGAACGGCGGTAACCTCGTTTATAATGTTTATGACCGTAGTAATTATGACGACTAGAATAGCGACGACGGCTACTAGAAGAATAACGACGTGAACTTGCAGCAGAGTGTAATATACTTTTAATAATCTTTTTGAACATGAAGTCCATTCCTTTCGATATAATGTTACTTACTTATACGGAAAAAGCGTATGAAAAGTTTCAACAAAAAGGGGGATTAACATGATTTATTGGACAGTATTTCAGCATGCGGATTGGCAGTTCATCGTGGCAGCAACTGAAAAAGGGCTTTGCTTTACAGGCTCTGAAAACCGCGATGAACAGGAATTGTTGGAGTGGGCAAAGAAGCGAAGAAAAGGGGAACAACTGGCGCGAAATGATGAGAAATTAGAGCCTTATCTACAACAATTTAAAGAATACTTGACTGGTGAGCGAAAGGATTTTGATTTTTCTTTGGATGTAAAAGGTACAGCATTTCAACAGCAAGTGTGGCAAGCGCTACAAGCTATTCCTTTTGGCGCAGTTCAATGTTATAGCGATATTGCCACTGCAATCGATAATCCAAAAGCGGTACGCGCGGTTGGTACAGCAATTGGGGCTAACCCAGTGATGATTGCTATTCCATGCCATCGTGTTATTGGGAAAAATCGAACACTAACAGGCTTTAGGGCAGGACTTGACATGAAGAAAAAATTATTGATGGTAGAAGGTGTGACTATTCCTTAATGGGTAGTCTTTTATTTTGACGAATTTTATGATGTAGTCTACTTATTTTTCTATCAAATGAATGCAGTGCTTTAGTTTGTGCTTTTTAACCGTAAAACAGCATGTCATAACTTGACATTCGTGTCTTCTGTTGCATAGTCAGCCCGTACTAGATTTGTTAAAATAAAATGGAAAAATAATCGGTAAGGAGCAGGGATATGGTGATTGGAATTACGCTCATTATAGTCGCACTAATCATAACAGTAGCTGTACTTGTATATAGGCACGACGGAACGGCATTCGGTCAATTAACAGGTTATTCATTTTTCGATATCGTATTACATGCTAAAAAAGGCCAGTTGTATAAACTTATGACACAATTAGATCACGTAGCTGGAGAGCATAAAGTGTTAATCGATGTTCAGTTGCCCGTGAATAATTCGACATATCCGGTTGATGCTATTTTCGTACACGAATCTGGTATTTATGTGATAGATGGTGTACATAAAACAGGTTGGATTACAGGTGATGAACATCAAGTAGAATGGGTGCAAGTAAAACATGGCGATAAGCAAGAGCCTTTTACGAACCCGATTATGGTCAATCATCGTATTATTGACACATTACGAGAGTTACTGCCAGATGTAAATGGAGATGTATATAGCTCTGTTTCAGTGTTCTCAGATGCATGTTCGTTCCAAAAAGTTGAAACGTATTCGCCAAACGTAGAAGTCATAAAAATGCGTGAGCTAAAGGCATGGACAAAACAAATTGGTGGCGAAGTGTTATCGAAGGAAGAAATTGATAAAGTGTATCATGCACTAGAAGGATTCATGAGCTTTAAACAACAGTCGGCTAAACAGCCTACAAAGCAAGCAGTGACAAATTAAGAAATCAATTAAGAGGGGGTGTACCTCTCTTTTTTTGTTGTATGTTCTCTACTATGGAGTGAACTGTCGTTTTCATATACCTTATGCTAAAATAAAGCAAGTTTATACAACAAGGAGTTTCATGAATGAATAGTCAAAAATGGCTGTCGTTAAACTATTTCACATTCTTCTTTACATGGGGTGTGTTTTTACCATATTGGACAGGATGGTTAATTACAGATAAAGGGTTATCTGTCCCGGCAGCAAGTATTATTATGGGGGCTGGGATGATTGCCCGCTCACTTTCGATGCTTATTGTATTCCCAATAGCGACAAAATTGTATGCGATTAGTGTCGTGATGCGCGGGATGGCAATTGCTGCACTTGTTACAATGCTATTTTATATCCCTTTTGAATCGTATACAGCGCTTTTTGTCATTACGGTATTATTTAGTGCGATTTACCCGAACTTAATGCCAGGTATGGAAAGCAGTGCATCGGTGTTAATACGGGCAGAAAAGATTCATTACGGTAAAAGTCGTTCGTATGGTTCGCTTGGCTATACGATTGCGTTAGTCTTTGTTGGTGGAGTAACAGAACTGTTCGGGATTGGTTCTGTATTATGGATTATGATTGCAGGGCTTGTGATGATGGTGGCGTCACAATGGATTGCCGCACCTGCAAAGTTGAGTGACAAGCCAAAACGCAAGGAAACAAGCGAAGGGGTTTCATTAAAAGAATTATTCACATCCGGTAGCTTTGGGATTGTATTAGTCATATCGATTTTACTACAAGGTGCACATGCTTCTTACTATAATTACGGTTATATTTTTTTAGATGACTTAGGTATTAATAGTTTTTATATCGGGCTCATTTTAAATGTAGCCGTCATTATTGAAATTGCCTTCTTTTTAAAGGCAGATGCTCTGTTTTCAGAATTCCGCCCATCTACCTTGTTTGGGCTAGCGGCAATTGGCTCGACAATACGCTGGGTAGCTATTTTCCTATTCCCAAATGTATGGGTGTTCATTTTAGTACAAGCATTACATGCCGTATCATTCGGTTTTGCGCATTACGCGTTTATTCAATACATTTCGAGTAAACTAAAAGCTTCACAAATTCCAACAGCACAAGGCATGTATTCCGCATTTGCTATGAGTTTAAGTGTAGCCTTGCTTACATTTTTAGGTGGTTATTTATACGAAATTGAACCGGGCGCTGCTTTTTTAGGCATGTTAATATGTACAATTCCAGCATTGATTTTAGTAGCAGTCACGCGTCAAAAATTTAAGTATTAAGTAAAGTCGGCATACAGCCGGCTTTTATTTTTGGGAAAATAATATATTTTCAAATATCTCTTCTAGTACAATAGCGTTATTAGGGGGATTTGTATGAGAAGAATTCATTATAGTTGGATTATATTAGCTGTCACGTTTTTAGCTATCATTGTAGCAGGCATTATTCGGTCTTCTGCAGGCGTTTTTATTGATCCATTTGAGACGGATTTTGGCTGGGATCGTCCAGCGATTTCGTTTGCCTTTGCGGTAAGTTTATTTTTATATGGCTTTTCAGGGCCTTTTATGGCAGCTTTTGTTGAAAAGTTTGGCTTGAAACGTATGATGATGGGCTCGATGACATTGTTAGCAATCGGGCTTGCATTCACATTTGTAATGAAGAGTGAGTGGCAATTGATTTTGATTTGGGGCGTGGTCATTGGCATCGGGTCCGGTCTTTTTTTAACGGTATTAAGTACACAAGTAGCCAATCGCTGGTTTGTAAAGCGCCGTGGTTTAGCAGTGGGTATGTTAACGGCAGCAACGGCAACAGGACAGCTCATCTTATTGCCGGTATTAGCGGCGCTTGTTGAGAAACATTCATGGCAAGCGGCTATTTTATTGATTTTTATATTAAGTATCGTCATGTTAGGAATCATGGGGCTTTTTATGCGGAACTATCCGCGTGATATAAACCTTCCACCATATGGCCAAGAGGAAATGGAGCAAGAAGTAGTCCATTCATCAGGGAATCCATTTAAAGTAGCCATTGCAGCGTTATTTGAGGGACTACGTGTCAAAGAGTTTTGGTTATTAGCAGGCAGTTTTTTTATTTGTGGTTTATCGACAAGCGGACTAATTGGCACACATTTTATTTCGTATTGTATTAGTTTTGGAATTCCTGTTGTGACAGCAGCTGCGATGCTTTCGTTTATGGGGATTTTTGATTTGATTGGTACGACGTTGTCAGGGTGGCTATCAGATCGATTCGATAATCGGTGGTTATTATTTTGGTACTATAGCTTGCGTGGGGTATCTTTACTCTTTTTACCATTCGCGTTAGACTCGGGCTCATACGGTTGGCTCATGGTATTTGCCATTTTTTATGGGCTCGATTGGATTGCGACGGTTCCACCAACAGTTGGTTTAACACGTCAGCGATTTGGTATTCAAAAGAGTGCGATGATGTACGGCTGGATGGTTGCCGCACATCAAGTAGGAGCGGGCGTGGCTGCCTATTCAGGTGGTGTCATTTATAACGTGTTTGGCTCGTATATGTGGGCATTTTTATTAGCAGGGGGGTTCTGCGGTTTTGCGAGCCTGTTTGTGTTATTAATCAAAAAGCAGCCTAAACTTGTAGTGAATTGAAGCAGGGAAACATGAAACGAAGTCGAATATTAAAACTGTAACAGGAATACACTTTCAAGGAGGTTTTATCGATGAGACTTCAAGACAAGGTGGCAGTCGTTACAGGTGCTGCTTCAGGAATGGGTAAGGCAATCGCAATTCTTTATGCAAAAGAGGGAGCAAAAGTTGTTGTTTCCGATTTAACGTTAGAAGGTGCAGGTGCAACCGTGGCAGAAATTACGAAATTTGGTGGCACAGCAACCGCAGTAGAAGCAGATGTATCAAACGAAGGTGACGTATATAAGCTGATTAAAGCAGCAGTAAATACGTACGGAACATTAGATATTTTAGTGAATAATGCGGGGATTATGGATAATTTTGCTCCGATTGGTGATGTAACAGACGAACTTTGGGAGAAAGTGTTTGCTGTCAACGTAACGGGTATTATGCGTACGACACGTCAAGCAATGCCAATTTTCTTAGAAAAAGGTGCAGGTGTCATTGTAAATATTGCTTCAGTGGGCGGTTTATATGGTTCACGTGCAGGTGCTGCATATACAGCAGCAAAGCATGCGGTAGTAGGTTTAACAAAAAATACAGGTTTCCAGTATGCAGATAAAGGAATTCGTTGCAATGCCATCGCTCCAGGTGGTGTGAATACAAATATTGGTGCATCATTTAGAAATCCAAATCAAGAAGGGTTAAACAAGGCGATGGCAGGTGCAACATTTAATCCACGTAATGGAGAGCCAGAAGATATTGCCCGTGTGGCATTATTTTTAGCTTCAGACGATGCAGCATTTGTAAATGGTACAGTTGTGACAGCAGATGCTGGTTGGACAGCTTACTAATTTTTGAAGGAGGGGGATGTCCGGAAAGTAAAAGCTTTCTGACCATCCCCTTCACTACTTGATAAGAGTTCTGCGGTGGTCGAAAAGGTAGCATCTCAAAATGTCTTTTCAAGAAGCCCACGAGTAGGAGACGGTTCCTATTTTGTCTAAATTCGCGGGGAAACGGAATGTAAACCTGTTAGTCCCGCTTAAAACTTCGACATTATTCCCCAGGAAATGTCTTGCTATGAATAGATGGAGGTGGTTTTATGTCACAAAGCCTGGACCAAATCATTGTGTTAGAAGGCGTTTTAAACTTCCGAGATATGGGTGGCTATAAAACAAATAGCGGGAAATTAGTAAAAAGAAATTTATTTTTCCGCTCGGCCAATCTAGCGAAATTAACCTTACAAGATCAACAAATGTTGAAAAGGCTCGGTATTAAAACAATTTTTGATTATCGTGATGACCATGAGGCAACACATAATCCAACGCCTGTCATGGAAGGAATACAAAATATTCGTATACCAGCAAAAGGCGCATCCTCATTTAAAATGCCGGGTGCTCCTAAAGACGGAAGTGTTAATTTCGATTTTTATAAGCAAGTAAATGCCGATCATTTCACAAAATTTTATGCTCAAATGCCGTTTAATAACCCTTCATTTCAGCGCTTAATGCAATTAGTGAAGAATGAAAATAATTTAGGTTTATTACACCATTGTGCAGTTGGGAAAGATCGTACCGGCATTGGTGGTACGCTCATTTTAATGCTATTAGATGTGCCACGTGAAACAATTATGCAAGAGTATTTACTAACAAATCGTTTATTAACACCATTGGTTACAAAAATGGCACAACAATTAAAAGCCGCTTATCCAGATGCAGATTTAACCCCATTTTATGAGGTCATGTTGGCAAACGAAAAATATCTAAATGCCGTATTCCATGAAATTGATACACGCTATGAATCAGAAGCTGATTTCTTACAAGATCAATTTAGGATTTCAAAGGAAGTGCGTGCGGAGTTACAGGTGAAATATTTAGAATAAAGAAGGGCTACACTGTAAGTGAAAACTTACGGAGTAGCCCTTTCGTGTTATGATACATACTAGTATTGGAGGAGTAAATGATGTTATCCAAAAAAGCAGTATGCATTCAAAATATGCAGGTAAACCAAGCGATTTTTATCTGTCCTATTTGTACACAATCCATAACCATTGAAGAAAATGGAAAAGTGATTTGTCCGAGTAATCATTCATTTGATGTAGCCAAACAGGGATACATTAACTTTATGACGAAGCCTGTACAGTCGATGTACTCGAGAGAGCTATTTGAGGCACGTCACGATATTATTTCAAGCGGCTTATATAATCCATTACAAGAGCGATTAGCCGCGCTTGCAGTCGGTACACATTTTTTAGATACAGGCTGTGGAGAAGGGTCACATTTAGCACGTATTATGATGCAAAAACCAGAAGCCATTGGTGTTGGTATTGATATTGCCAAAGAGGGCATCTTAGCTGCAGCAAAGTTTCACGTAGGACCGATTTGGTGTGTGGGCGATTTAGCCAAAAGTCCGTATCATGAGGGAAGTTTTGATACGATTTTCAATATTTTATCGCCAGCCAATTATGATGAATTTAAGCGCCTCCTAAAGCCAGGTGGAAAAGTCATTAAAGTCGTGCCACAAGAAGGCTATTTAAAGGAATTACGCCAACAAGCATTTGCTGATTCAGAAAAGGAAAACTATACAAACAATCAAACGGTAGAGCGTTTTCAGGAAAGCTTTGACACAGTTAAGATAGAGCGCCTTACGTATACAATGCCATTATCAGCAGATGTAGTACCGAAGCTATTACAAATGACGCCGATGGGCTGGCATATCGCAAACAAAGACGAGATTGTTATAACCGAAATTACTGTTGATTTAAATATTTTAATTGGGTGTGTGAAGTAGTATAAAATGAGGTGAAGCGGATGACATAATAATTGTTACACGTGAAAAAATTTTTTCTCTCGAGGCTTCTAACATACGTAGGTGATCATGCAGCAAGGTTTGAAGGAAATCTTAATTGCTGCTCCTATAATATTCAAATGAACGATAGGGCCAATTCTTTATAAGGAGAAGCTTCATTTTTCAACGATACCCCAGTTCTTCATTTTCACGTGAAACAAGTAATAAATGAAGAACGGATGAGTGTTGTCAATATAGTCGTCAACAGGTCCATCATTTTAGCAGAAGAAGGGAGCTTCCTTTTTAGCAAACTAGGACGGATTAATGAAATTGCCAAGCAATATAACTAATTGAGGCAAACACGCTTTTTTAGTAAAATGAAATTATTAAAGTAGATAAGGTAGGAAATGAGCATTGTATAAATTAGCGGCGAATATTGTCAAAATGTTTTTAGCGGCGAACGGATCAAAAGCAAAAGTGTACGGCCTTGAAAATGTGCCGAAGGATGGCGGCTTTGTGATTGCGTGTACGCATAATGGGTATGTAGATATTTTAAATTTAGGCGTATCGATTTATCCACGTGAAATTCACTTTATGGCGAAAAAACAATTATTTGAAATAAAGGGACTTGGGTGGTTAATCGAACGTCTCAACGCATTTCCTGTAGACCGTGATAATCCAGGACCAAGCGTCATTAAAGTGCCACGTCAACTGATTAAAGAGGGGAAAATTGTAGGTATTTTCCCGAGTGGTACACGTAGTGCAGAGAGCAATGATTTAAAGCAAGGTGCTATCACAATTGCTCAACTGTCTAAATCACAAATCGTTCCTGCGGCGTATATTGGACCGAAAGATATCGGTGGTGTATTGAAGCGAAAAAAAGGTTATTTGATTTACGGTAAACCATTTACAGTGGGAGGTGGCAAGGAAGCACGAGACGAAGCCACACATTTGTTAGAACAGGAATTGCAGCGCCTACTAGTAGAGCTGGAACAGAAAAAATAAAGAAGGACACTCTTCTCTTAAGAAGGGTGTTTTTCGTATGAATTGATGGAGGGATAGAAATGATTCGAGTACTATTCGTTTGTTTAGGGAATATTTGTCGTTCCCCGATGGCAGAAGCTGTAATGCGAGACTTAGTTGAAAAGCGCGGATTAGCGGCACAAATTAAAGTAGATTCTGCCGGAACAAGTAATTGGCATGCGGGAGAACCACCACATAAAGGGACACGTGAAAAATTAAAGGAAATGCGTATTTCTACAAGTGGTATGGTGTCACGTCAACTGAGAACATCTGATTTAGAATTTGAGTATATTGTATGTATGGATGCGAGTAATGTAGAAAATACCCGTGATATGTTGCGGGCATATGAAGATGCGAAAATATTTCGCTTTTTAGATTTAACATCGCACAAAAAAGATGTACCTGATCCATGGTATACAGGCAATTTCCAAGAAACGTATGAGCTTTGTGTGGAAGGTTGCGAGGTGTTGTTGGAGAGGATTTTGGAGGAGCATCAGCTAGGCTGAAAATAAGAAATCGGCGGACTAAAGTAAACTTTTAGTCCGCCGATTTTATTTTATTGAGCATAGTCACCAGTATAATTTACTAAGGAGCAAGATTGTACGCCTTCTATGCTATCTATTAATGTCATAAAACTTGTATTATCATCTACCAGTTGTACTTCAACAGTCATCTCCATTAAACCATGACGAATAGATTTTGATTTTAATTTAGTATTTAACTTCCTAAAGACTTTACGCAAATCATCGGATGCCTCAATTGTATAGTGTACGACTAACAAATATGTATCGCCGCGGGCTTTTTTCTTCGATAACCAGGCTAATGTACCACCGAAAGCTAGTGAACCAATAAGAGCTAAAGGATACATTTTAGCTCCAATCGCAATTCCAGCAGAAATAGCCCAGAACATATAGACAATATCAAGGGGATCTTTCACTGCTGTACGGAAGCGGACGATACTTAGTGCCCCTACCATCCCGAGTGATAGCACAATGTTTGTACTAATGGTCATAATAATCAATGATGTAATCATGGTCATTAAGACAAAGGAAACATTATAGTTATAACTATAAACAACGCCACGGAAATAGCGCTTGTAGACGAAGTAGATAAACATCCCTACTGCAAAGGAACATATTAATCCTAAAAAAATATCAATATATGAAACACTTGCAAATGACTCCAGGCTAAGAACGCTTTTCTTTATAATATCTTGAAAATTTAATGTGTCACTCATAAAGAAACCCCCTTTATTTTTTAAAGTATTGAATCGTTCTTTCACGACATAATACGTATTTTGAAATGGCAGACCGTACAAATCGTTCCGGCTGCACTAACTGTCGAATCATATCAGGTAAAAAACGATCGAATTTTACTTCTAAAATGACTTGCTCAGGATAGAGAATTTCTTCATAGATTATTCGATTATCAAATAAGTCAATGCCGTTAATGCCTGCACGTAATTCTTTATCGAATGTAATGCGTACATTGCCAGGTTCATAAATATATGCTTCTCTTATATAATCAACGATGACGGTAGGGCGGAACAATCGATATTGTAAAGCTCTATAAAAATCTTGTATTAATGGCTCTGGACGATGGAGCAAACTGCTATATTGACCACATAAAATACCCTCATAATCAGCACGCGCTAAACGTGCGGATTCTTTACTAACAAAGTCACCAAATTTGCTTTTTCTTTCTAGGTTAATCACATGATCTTCACCGTTATAGATACGGATGCGATACTTTTCACGACCAAAAATGCCATCATTTTTATCGTATAAAGCATGATCATGTAGCCCATCAAAATATAAGCTACGAATATTGTATCCATCTACACTTCTAGAATGTTTATCTAAAGTTAAAACGGTTGAAACCTTCGATTTTAACGCATGCATTTCAATATAATTAATATAATATTTCATTTCATGTCGAAATTTTCGGTTGCTTAAATCCACTATTCCACCTCTAATCGAATAGTACCAAAGTAAGTTTCATCTGAATCTTCATCTGTATACATATTAAATGCTACTTGAGTATTGCCTGTTGAATCGGTAGCAGTAACTTTTAAATAATAAATACCTGCCTGTAGTTGAGGTATACGCACTTCATTTACACGTATTTTTTCTGCTTGATGAACCACTTGTTGCATAGCTGGGTCACGAGCAATTGTTGCATTATAGAATAAATCATCGTTCTGTAAATCGAATGCTATCTCCCAAGTGAAAACATGCTCATTATTTTCTAATAGTACTTCATTTGCTATATAGAATGGCTTTGGTCTTTCTAAATCTTCATAATAGCGTTTGAGAGAATTAGCTGGTGTTTCAATAATTCGTTGTAACTCTGGCTGATAATCAGCGCTATTAATAGGTAAATAGTAACTATCAGGATAGCGTTGAACATAAGGTTCTACAATAGATGCATACTGATTTAATTGTGTCGTCACTGTATTTTGGTTAATATAGTCAGCATAAAGTCCTTCTATTTTTGCTGTTAGTTTATCGACATTGTCTTGTACTTTAAGGTAACGGTTAAATAGACGATTTCCCCAATAGTTACTAATTCCAGCACGATAAGAGCTAAAATTGGAATAATCACGTCCCTTTTCCCAACCATCATCATAATCCCAAGGGAGAATTAACCATTTATCATTATTTAAAGAAGAATATAAATAAAAGTTGTTAGCATCTGTATCCATATTATCCATTAAAATATTGATAGCTAGCCACGTTAAAAGGTTATCTTCGTCGAAATGACGATTAATTACTTCTTCAATCGGTAAGCTATAATCATTCACATCATTTAACATTGTGATGAGTTTGTCGTGTTCTTCGCGTCCTTTAATTTCTAAAATTGTTTCAAAAGAGCGAGAGTCGTAGTTTTCATCTGTATGTGAACGAATTTGTTCGGGGTAACGATTAAACTCAAAAAATGTTACTTTATATAAATAACCATTCGGGTCAAATAAGTGATTGCGTAAAAACTGCTTATTCGGTTGTTCAACATGTGTGTATAATCCATAATCTTCATATGCTGTAGAACCAGCTGTTACGTCTTTAACATATAGGTGAACAAATTGAGTTCGTAAACTCGAAATATGAGGGATTTTCTCCATTAAATCAAAGCTTAATTTATTACGCAGTCGGCTACCATCTGATATATGCTTATTTAGATTAATCGTCGTCTGATTGTTCCAAGTGCCAGCGCTATCTAGCAATTTAATTTTATACGATTTTTGAGGATGATTCCGTGCTGTATTTCCTCGAATACTAATTTTTGCATTCGCTGTCGTTTCGGATGCTCCGAACATACCCACTTTTGGACCATTACCATTCGGTTGACCTTCAGCCATAATGATTTTAAGATTTTCTTCGCTATAGCGCTCTGTAATCCGATTTAAAGCGTACCAATCTAAAGCTTTGTTTTCTTCATCAGGCAAAACTGTAATGTAGAGCGTTTTTATAGAGGAGTCATCGTCTCTCTCATATAAACGCTTATCATCAATTTGAATGGAATTATCTGATGGAACTGGTGTTTGACCCGTGTTTTGGGATTCCTCTGTTTTAGTAACTTCTTGTTCATTGGGCATACAGCCAGTTAAAACGAATATGCTCATTAATAATGTCGTCGTTGTAATGTGTTTCTTCCAATTATATCGCCGCTTCGTTTTTGAGCTAATCGTTAGCATTGGTTGTGGGCAGAATGTGTAATAATCGATATTGGCGATAATATAAAGCATGCGGAAGAATGTAATGACTAAACCAATAAACGATGCTAAAAACATCCCCATGCCATGAAACTCCACTATCATCGTCATATACGTAAGTGCAGCACTTAGGCCGATAAACGAGCCACTAATGGCTAACACGCCCTTTCGATCATCGAAGTACATTAAAATATGCAACAATATAAACATTAAAATAAAAAAGAAATAACCAAAGCAAAGTGTTATAAATAAATCTAACTGCTCCATGGAAAAACCGATTTTCGGTAAAAGTAAAATACCTACTGCGATTGAAAGGATAGTAAAGAGCAATTGAATTTCGGCTAAAAATCCTGTTCGATGTAATAAAACCTTTTGCATTTTCTTTTTAGCGTTTTGTAAACTCTCATACGTACCACCATCGATTACATTTTTATAGTAATTTAAAAATTTCTCATAAAAATCTGTCTCGATAATTACGACAAAGAAAATGAGGGAAGGGAGTACGGATAAATAAGCATAAAATACAGCAACATCATAAAAAGGCATTAATAAATACTGACCTGAAATTAAAAAATGATCATCTGAAAATACCCAATAGACAATATTATGAATATAAACAGCTGAATACACACAAACTCCACTCACGATAATAGCAGGATAGGACTTCATCATTTGTAAAAAAGCGAAGTAATCTCGTTTTTCATTACGTGGAAATACGTGTTCGAAATGTAAGGAAGACAAAATTAAAATGCTTGCAAACCCTACATCTATTCCTAACAATGCAATAATAACAGGGCTCCAAGATGTAACATAAAACAATAAAAAACTCGTTAAAATCGATAAAATGACGGCAATTAAAAAACCACGGAAAATACGTTTATAATCTTTTAATGCGGATAGGAAAACGTTCTGCATCCAAATTGCAACAAGCTCCACAAAATAAATATAAGCTACTACTTTATACAGTAAATTTTCTTCGACACCCCATAAGAAAATAATTGCGATAATCGCCGCGATAGGTAGAATGAGCAGTAAGCTACCATAATAAGCAGTAATAATTTGCTCGTATTTCTGTTCATAAATACGATCTGCGATAAAACGCGTAACAAGCATCGATAAACCAGATGTGACAATGATTGAAAAAACAAAACAGTAGGCCATCGTTGCAACAAAAAGCTCATTTTGTAAATAGCTACTGTCGTTTTCACGCATCATGTATTGTTGAGCAAATACCAAAATTAAACAAAGAATCATAGGGCCGATTGTTGTCATGGTAGAGTAGGCATATGCTTTTACATTATGGGCAAGCCCTTGTTGTCGATATAATTTTCGTAACTCAAAACCTATACCTGCCATGTATGAATCCCTCCTACTAATTCTTTGTAAATTTGCTTATAGCTATTAATGAATGCGGTACGTTTATAATCATGTGCCACACGTGCAAAGCCATTTTGCCCCATTTGTATACGTAAATTTTCATCACGACATAGTTTAATTACAAAGCTGGCCATTTCCTCGTAGTGCATAACAGGGACAACATAACCAGCTGGACCGAAGTCGTCATCTGGACGCCCCTCAATTAATTCACGGCAACCTCCTACATTTGTACAGACGTAGGGCTTAGCACAGGCGAAACCTTCTAAAATAGCTAATGGTTGTCCTTCACTAATACTTGTTAAGAGTAAAATATCAAGATTTCCGAGATATTCTTTAATTTGAACCATACCTGTAAAAATAATATTTTTTACACCTAGCGTTTTGACTAGCTGCACACATTCATCGTAGTATTCAGAATCTTCTTCAGCAGGGCCCATAATATACAATTCTACATTTGATATGGCACGTTCAACTAACGCAAACATTTGAATCATCATTTTTATATCTTTAATAGGTACAACCCGTACAATGGCACCAAGCCGAATTTTATCATCTTGTACGGTACGTGTAACAGTCGCATAGTCCGCTACTTCAATACCATTTGGTACAATCTCAATTTTATCTGGGTTACAACCTAGTTCAATCTCAATGTCTCTATTGCGACCAAATAGCGTAATTACTTGATCGGACAATTCATAAATCGAGCTAGATAATGTATAGAAATAGTTAATCCATAAATCTTTAAAATACCCTTTTACCCAGTTTGCTTTAATGATTTCCTCTTCACGTTCACGTGAGTAAATACCGTGCTCCGTTAAAAGTAATGGTTTGTTATAAATGACCTTTGCTAAAGCACCTAAAACACCTGCATAGCCAGTGGAAACAGCGTGATAAATATCAGCTTCGGGTATATCATGACGAATGAGCGTAAAGAATGGTAAAATCATGGAGCTTAATGTCCAAAAAAGCTCTGTAAAAGGAACTTGCGAATAATTTGTTTTTGCTAGATGCTCAACTAAATCAAAATAGTCTTTACTAGATAAAAATTCACTTACATTGCTAAATTGGTCACTTCGGATTAACTGAAACAATTCAGGCCAATTGACATCTTTCGTTCCACTCACAAGGGAAGTTAAGTTCCTTTTCTGCTCCGGTGTTAAATGATAACGTTTACCCCATTGTGCTGCTTCTTCTAAATGTGCATCTAAAAATACTTCACGTACTTCAATAAGATTAGGGGGGAGCTTGTATTTAAATTGTCCTTGTTGTTTTTTTTCAGCGGCAATGGCATAAATCACAAATTCGTGTTCTGGCATAGAGGTCATTAAACTATGAATCCAACTCGAAACCCCTCCAGTTACATAAGGATAAGAACCTTCTGCTATTAAACAAATACGCATTTACTTGTTCCCCCTTAATGCTATTTCGAATTCAGCTTCTTCCGCTGTGACTAAATAAGTATTTGTATCGATTTTTTGCACCGTACAATTTTGTAATCGACCAATTTGTTTTTCTGTTCGGAAGACAAAGTATTGATCAGTATAGAAGTTCTCAATAGTACCATGAACTTTGTTTTCGGTTTGCTTAAAATTTACTGTTGATTGCAACACTTTAGCGACATCTAGTGCAGCATCTGTAGCCGTCATAGAGCGGAACCAAGGGTATGTTTTATGAATTTCCTTCATTAGCTCTTCGAATTCCTCGTACATATCAGACCAACTGCCTTTACTCCGATCCTCACTAATGACATCATCAGGATGAATAAAGTGAGAAAATACACCGAGACCTGTAATAGCATTTGCAATAGCCCATTCATTCGTCTCTGTTTTAAAATAGCCAGAAGATATACGAGGCATTTCAATCACGCCATCTTCAGCTATCTCAAATTCTTGCACATATGAACGAGTAGTTATATCTTCGGAATATAAAGAAGCAATAACAGTTAGCTCTGGCCATACTTCTTTTAGGAGCTTTCGTCCCTCTTGAGAAAGTACGTTAGAAGGCGGGACGTAAGACGTAACTTTATAAGCTGGGAACCCTGTTTTTGTATAACGTCGTAGCTCTTGAATAGCCAATTTCATATCTTCAGTGGATTTCCAGGCATTATAGCCAAAGGATTTTGAAATTTCCTTATCCATTGTGAAAGATTGGTGATTATAGCCGTGAAAACCTAATTCACCGCCACTTTGAATTAATTCACGACCAAACGAAATTAAATAACTAGATTCAGCATCATCTGTGTTTTCAAAGGGGGCTTCGGCAAGATTGTTATATGATTCAATTAGCATACCAGTGTAGGTAATATTGAATTCATTAGCTAGTTGTAACATATCTGGCCACCAAATATTTTGGTAAAAAGTAGGTAAATCTCGTTTGTATTCCTTATAAATAACATCGTTCGTCCCTTTAGCAATTGGGGCTGGGAAGTCGTCAATATAAAACGTTTTAGAATTAAAGATAGGATAAATATAGTCAGGTTCCATTAAACTAATTGCCCCAGAAAATACTCCTCGACTAGTTTTAGAAGTTAATATCGTCCCGTTAAACACTACGAAAGTACCTTCACCATAAGAGCTTTTCCATAATAATGGTACGCCACTACTCGTTTGCATTAATGTATCTTCATGATTATTTAACGTAACACCAATGCTTACATTAGTAGCTGTATTTTCTAAAAATGTTTTTCCTTTTGTCCCAATCAATACATTTGAAAGCATTTTCACCCCATTTGTTTCTACATAATCGTGAAAATCTACAATGCCTAATTTACGGTAAAGAACTTGAAAATGTGTATCCATTTCTAATACATTCATTAAGAAAAGGCGACCACCATGATAAACATAGTTTTCGATCTCTTCTATACTTCCTAAATGCTTTAAGTAGGGTGTTGTTAAAATAATACGCGGACATCGATTATAATCTACTTTTCCAAGATAGACATCATAAGACTTTGTTTTTTTGTGCATATATTGAAGGGCTTGTTCAGCATTATTTTTAAATGAAAGCGTTGTTTCATCGTAAACAATGCAATAGTCGACATCGTAGCTTGTTTCCGTTGGATTTTCTAAACTAGCGGAAATAATTTCATCCTTTTTGGCTACGAGGTTTTCATTATCGACCATCTCCAGTACAAATTGAGAGCGTGATAATTGTAAAAGTAAACCGCTCAACAATACAAATAAGACGATAATACTTACTTTTCGGTTAGCTACTAACCATTTCATTTGTTTTATTCACTCCTGCTGACCAATAACGTACAATCGTAAGTGCCTGATTTGAAAGCGTAATAGGGGTCGCTTTTAAGTTTTGTAATTCTTGTGCTAGCTTTTCAAATGCTCGCATTTGATAATAAGTCGCCATTAAGCTTAAGTAAGCTTTCTCGCAAAGTGGGTAATGCTTTTTAAAAGAAAGTGCTGTTTTTTCAGCAGCATGTGTATCTCGTAACTTTAACTCCATTTCAACTTTTGCTGCAAAGACTTCTTCATCTGCTTGGTCGTTATCTATCAATTGTTGCAAGATTTGCGTATAGGTGATTTGATATTGTTTTGTGGACTGTTCATCTAAGAATCCACTGCGCAAATACTCTTTAATGACATTTGCGTACGTTAGTGCGACATGTTGATTATTTGGATCTTGGTTAAATTCTACAGATAGTTTTTGTAATAAGATTGACAGTTCACGTTTTACTTCGATGACAGCCGTTACCGCATAATGTGATGTTTCCGTATCTTCGTTTGTAACTGCTATTTTTAGCACATCCAAGTATTGCATCGCATCTTGTTTTAACACATCAATCATTACGCGTCTGCGTGTCGAATAGTCACTTACAATCAGTGCTTCTTCAATTGAAATGACATTTAATTCGCGTTCACGTTCTACTTTGCTTTGAGATTGGATGAATTCTAATGGAATATCGTCCGTTTGTCCTGTCATATAAGCTTGAAATTCATGTCCCTTATTGCGAATCCATTTTTTTGGCCATATGGAGGGGAAAAGCCACCCGATAACGGGTAATGTAATCACGATGGTTAGTTTAAATAACCATTCCCGTTTGTCTCCCTTAGCGAAAAAAAACATAATAATGGCAGAAACGACTATATATAATAAAAACCACTTCATCATACGATTACACCTTGATAGATTTCTGTTTCGATTCCAGCCTCTTTAAAGCGTTTTAGTATGGCTGGCAAATCTTGTTCACTTGTATTCGATAATAAAATTTGTAATTCATCATTATCGTAACCAATATAATCCGTTTCACGTAGCAGTTTTACGATTTTATCAGATGTATATTTTAAAGCGGATGAATCAACGGCCATTTTTAAAATAGTAAAAGGCATATTATACTTTTCTTTAGCGATCATTTTACTAGCTAAAATGTCATTAAAGATTTCGGGCTTTAGAACGGATGTTTGATCAATATAACGTGTTTCTTCTGTCATCTGAATATAATCGAATGCCCGGCTTAGAGATGTCGAGATTAACTCTGTTACGACTTTAAATAAGTTTTCATGGTAATTAGAGAAATTCTCAAAAGGTAACTCACTAATTGTAATAACGGCTGTCATTTGCTGATTATGATAAATAGGGGTAGCCATTAAAGGGGCATCAGCATGTAAATGTCTATTCATATAAGGTTGGCCCGTGTGTATCATTTGTTGTATATAGAACGTATCTTCTACTTTAAGCGAATTACTCACAGGACGTTCTCCATTCACCGTTGAATTCGCTACTAATCGTAAAAATGATTGGTATTTGTTAAACATATAAATCGAAACACCATCACATCTCATAATTTTTTGCACAACATCTACTGTGCTTGTCAACACTTTTTCAGGTTCTAAATCATCTAAACTTTTAATAACAGAATAGATTTTTCCAAAGCTATCTTCGCTATTCAGTACGCGAAATTGTAACTCATCTTTTACACTGCGTACTTCCTCGTGAATTTCTTCAAGAAATTGATGACGGTTTTCAAGCTCTTCGATTTTTTCATTTTGTTCTTCGATTTTAATATTTTTGCGTTGGACAGAGTAACCAACTACTAAACCGATGAATAAAAAAGTAGCTAATTGGAAGAAGAAAACCGTGTCATACATTAAAGAGATGAACTCGCGACCTTGTCTTAATTTATCGATGAGCAATAAACTGAATGATAGGGCTACTGCAAAAAATGCTTGCTTATTACCATAGATAGCGCCCATTGTCATAATATAAAAGATGCCTACTTCAAAAGTTGTAAGAAAAGGTGTTGTTATATTTAACATAATGGCACTCAAAATACAAAAGAATATAAAGTTTTCGATATAAGGCTTAAATGTTTTAAACCATTTAGGTTGTTCTCTTCTTTGTACAGGTTTTACTTGTTCCTCTAGAGGTACAGTAGATTTTGCCCATTCATAAGTTTTTTGTAAACCTTCGTTTAATGAGTACATAGGTACCCAGTCTAATTGTTTTTTTATAAGCTCATTGCTTAATACAGAGCGGTAAATATCTCCTTTGCGAGCAGCAATATGTGTTGTTTGGATAGTGCCATGTGCGTTTTCTAAAAACGTTACAATGTCATTGACGCTAGCTTCGGTATTCGTAGACAAATTATAAATGCCACTTAAAATGCTTTGTGATGCTCGGTAAATGGCAAAGGCTACATCTTCTACATAAATAAAATCTCTTGTTTGGTTGCCATCGCCATGAATTTGTAATGCTTGATTTTTTAATATACGTGAGGTGAAGATTGAAACTACACCACCTTCACCATCCTTTGTTTGACGAGGTCCATACACATTTGAGAATCGGAAACAAATGGTGTCTAAATCATATTGTTCCGTCCAGTTAACGCAGTACCGCTCACCGGCCCATTTACTTATTCCATATGGAGAAATAGGAGTTGGGAGCTGATCTTCTGTTAATGGAATCTTTGCATTTTGTCCATAAATAGCTGCTGAAGAGGCAAAAATAAACTTTTTCACATGATGTTGACTAGCAAGATGCAAGATGTTGGTAAGACCAACTAGATTATGTTGTGCATCATCCATCGGGCTTATAATTGATTTGGCCACACTTACTTGGGCCGCCAAATGTACAACAATGTCAAAATGATAAGAAGCAAATATATCTTTACACTTAGGGTTATCAACAGACAAAATATAAGATTTATGCTTTATTGTGACATTTTCCTTTTTTCCAGTAGATAAGTCATCAATTATATGAACCTCGTACCCTTCCTTATAAAAGCGCTCTGCCACATGTGAACCGATAAAACCATAACCACCCGTAATTAAAACTCGCATAGAAGCCTCCTTTCTGTATATTAGAGAGCTTAATTTTTAGTACATAAATTATTTGAGAAACGGAAAATTTCATTTTTAAATTCGTTCTGAGGGTTTGTATCGTCACTACTATACAAATAGTCCTTTCGATTACATAAATAGTAGATATTATTTGAGAATGTATTATTAATATTATGATGTTGAACTAATATTTCACGATACCCTTCGTTTGAAAGGTCGTTTTTTATAAATATATTTTTTCTAATTTGACTATGATGTGCGCCACCGTTATCGTGGTCAGCGCCACCTATGACTAATCCAGATTTATCATTATTAATAATAATATTGCGTTCTACGGTGATGTTTATAGCGGCTTTTTCGTAATTCTCACTTGAAATGGATATGCCGAAATTATTTTCGCTCACGATATTATTTACTACTGCGATATGCTGACCGCCATCTACATAAATACCTGCTGCGGAATTATCGCCATCGTAAGCTGGATTTTTAGCCGAGGAATTTCTGATGACGCGATTATTAGACACCATGCCATTTCTAGCAATATCCATACAATTGTCCTCATCGCATGCACCATAATGTCCTGCTATATCAATACCGATATTGTTATTATCATAGATGTAATTTTGATCAATCGTAAATTGAGTCACATTTCCAGAAAGTGTTAAAGATTCACTTCTGCCTAACGTTAAATCATGTAATTTATTGTTTTTAATAACAATGTGTTCAATCGCTTTTGCTTTGTTGCCGTATACGATAATGCCATGTGCATTGCCGTCTTCAGCATAATTTGCAATATGATGAATGTTGTTATTGTTGAGCTCAATATGCTGACTAGCATTGCTTATTAAGATGCCAGCGGGATAACGATTTTCATCATCTGTTTTAATATTACGTATTTCAAAGTTTTGAATGCGTATCCCCTCAGCCTGTTTTAAGGAAAAGCCAGCCCGCTTGGAACCCTTTACTTCTATAGTAGATCCATCGATTATGGGAATTTCATCTTTGTATCCTTGAATAGTAAGCCAGCCTTGCTTTATATCTCCTATATCTTCAATCGTAATAAGTTCTTTATAGATGCCTTTTCTGACATTGATTGTATCGCCTGCTTGAACTTGATTAATGGCATGTTGTATGGTTTGCCAAGGGTCGTCTTTCCCTCCTGTTGCGCTATCATTCCCAGATGGAGAGACAAAGTAAACTTGGTCAGCATTTACTTCTATTGTGAAGAAAATACTAGAAAACAAAATAAAGCTAAGTAGTGTGAAAAATTTCTTGTATCCAGAAATCATGTGTTTTTCCCCCCTTATATGTAAATGTAATATATCGGTAATGATAGCAGTGAATTAACCGAGATTTGGTAGTGTCACTTTTTTCATTCAATTCGTAATGTTTGAAATGAATAACAATAAATTCTGTTATTTTATATAATAAATCAATTTTATAATAAAAAAATTGATTTTTTTATGTCTTTTTCATCTGGTATTATATTTTATAAAAGGTAAAAATATGTATTTTTTGGGCTTATATAAATTTTTTAGAACGTTAAATGTTTATGTGATGAAACAATAGGCCTAGGGTTTAATTATAAAACTTTAATCTTAAACGATTCTTAAAAGCTTAGGATGTAGAATATATTTATTTTTTCACATGGCATCAATAAAAATTAAACGATTATTGTAAATGTCAGTTGTGAAAGTATAAGCTGAAGGGAAAATGAACGGTGTATATAGTTTGAATATCAAAATCTGTTCTTGATTAAAAAGGGGAGGACGCTAATAGCATATGGAGTGAAGGGCAATAAGGAGGCTCCATCTTACACTAGACGTGTTTCCGCCCTATTTTATCTCGTAAACCGGATCGGTTAGGGGAAAACAAGTAGTTGATTACCTAGGTGTTACTACAAGATGTCATATTCTGAATCTAAGTGCCTCGATAAAGGAGTGAGGCACTTAGATTAAAAGCGTCAAACTTTGGCCCTAGCCCATCCTATGCACCAAAACCCCCACTGTATGAAGGTTGTTGAATATACGAATGTAAAAATTTTTTTGAAAAATAGAGTTAGATTTATTTCCGTTTTGTTCAGTCAAAAAGGTTCCATCCATCCCATTTCAAAGCGTTGGCTTACTACTAGCGTTTCCTCCTATAGAAACGTTTCCATTATATTAGTCATAGTGAAGGGGGATGCTGATTGTACAGATTGTCCCGAGTCCTTCTGTGCTGTCGATTTGCAGTGTCGCGTTTAAATTATGTCGGAGTCGCTCGAGTGTATTTCGCAACCCTAGTCCACTACTCATTTCCACGATATTAGCTAGTTTGTCGGCTGGTATGCCCACCCCATTATCTGCTACACGGATGAAAAATTGTTGTTCCGTTTTCCATATACTAATAGTGACCGTTCCCTCACTTCCCTTGGGATGCACGCCATGTCGGATTGCATTTTCCACGAGTGTTTGCAAACTAAATGGGGGAATATTGATAGCATCATAGGTTGTATCGTTCAGTACCCAGACAATTTTTAAGTTAGGCATAAACCGTTGCTCTTGAATAAAGGCAAAAGATTTGACGAGCTCAATTTCATCGGAAAGCGGTATCATACGAGATTGTATACGCGCATCAAATAAACTAGAAAGGAAGTTGCCAAACTCGTGTAGTAAATCAACCATCTTATCCTGATCAATCGTGCTTAATGAAGCAATAGTATTTAATGTATTAAATAAAAAATGTGGTTCAATTTGTGCACGTAATAATTCGGCTTCTAAATGAAGCTCATTTTCTACCATTTGTTTCATCGTAATGAGTGATTTGGTACGTGAGAGCAATTCCATAGGCTGAATCGGTTTCGAAATATAATCATTCACACCGGATTTGAATATAGTAGATAGTTCTAAATTATGTGCCTGTACGGTCAAGAATAGAATAGGTAACTGTACAAATGAAAAATTTTGACGAACTTCTTTAATAATGTCTAATGATGAATGTGCTGCAATCATCGAATCAATGATGACTAAATCATACTGAAGCGTTTTTAAATGTGTCCAAAAATTGGATTCATTGGCCAACGTAAGTTGATACTGTTGTGAAGATAGAAGCGCCAAGAGGAATGCGTTATCTGCATGATTTTCGGACCACAAAAGAATTTTGCCCTTATATTCAGTACACATAACAGATTGGTCTAACTCCACATGCCAATGTTCTTTTTCTACACTTTGTAATAGACGAATTTCTAGCATAAAAGGATTAAAAATAAGTTCGCCTTGCTGCATAGCAAGGATTTGATGACATACCTCAATCGTTAATTGATCAAGTTCTTCTAAAACTTCATTAGACATTCCTGACATGCAAATGGAAACATAGTCTCCTTGCTCTTGTACTTCAATCGTAATTTCACTACCATTTTTTAGCTTTATCAAAACATTGTTCAGTAAATTGATGAATACTTGACTTAACTTTTGCTCATCGCCCATAACATGAAGTAGCTTGTTTGGGTTGTTAAACGTCAGCGTAATATGATTGGCTTGTCCAAATGGTTGCAATAAGCTCAATAAATACGAAAGTAATGGCGTAACTGCAATCGATTTTTTTTCAATATGAATCGTTTCATTTTGGATTTGCGTATAATCGAATAAATGGCCGAGTGAAAAATTCATCATTCGTACGATGCTTTTCAATTTCGCTAAATCGACTTTATCATTTTCCAACTCAAAAATGAGTGAGTTTAACGGATTATATAAACGTTCCGAACTTTGGCGTAGAAAATCTTCTTTCATTTGGTCCCGTTGCTGTAACTTAGCTGCATATAATTTGATTTGTTCGTTAGTAATAAAAAATCGATAAAACCAAAAGCAGGCAATGCCAATTTCTATACTTAAATAATCAAACGGATAAAAAGGTAATTCATAAGGAAGTAGAGATTTAATCACCCGCCATAGTAAACCAGAACAAGCAGCCATTCCAGCAAAGAGTAAAAAGTATGTTTCTTTGACGGTAATCACCGTAACACGCCAAACCGCTCTATAAGTATATAAAACCGATATAATATAAAAGGGTATTAATAGAAAATCGATGAAGTCTTTATAAGCAAGCGGTATTATAAGCAAAATAAATAGAAATATACTAAATAACCCATTTATGAGTGATTGATATTTTAATTTTGTTGTATGGACTGGTAATAATTGGGCAAATCGAACGATGCAAAAGGCGGTACATAAATATAAAATAGAGGTCAATTTGGCTTCTAATGAATAAGGAAGTAAAAAGTCCCCCCATAAACTGTTTACAAAGCGATAGATTTCATCTAAAAAAGGGAAAATGTACATAATCGAATAGATTAAGACGATACGATTTCGATAAATAAATAAGTAAATGAAGACACTATAAGTAATATTGAGTAAAAGTGTAATTAAAATGATTAAATTTAATGTATTAATCAAATCAATGTAATCTGTTAACCCTTGTATGGAACTCATAATAATAGGCTTATGAAACAATAGCGTATGCTTATTTTCATTGGATGAAACAGTTAATGTAAAGTTCGGTTCATCAATCGTCACTTCTGCTAAATAAGCACTATAAGTTGTGCCAAATTTTTCAGACGGTTGACTAATGAGCCGATCATTCACAAATACTTCTGTTTTAAATTCACTTTTAGGAATATAAAACATGAGCGTTACTTCGCTCGGAAAAGAATCCAATGAAATGTGCATCGGTTGCTCATTGCTACCTTGTAGATGAAGTAGCTCATCATTTTCAATAAGAGCGTAATCGATACTTGTAGAAGTATTGTCAGGGACCTCTATTTGTATTGGATAAAAAATAAATAACCAAATTAAACGCAATGTTAATAAAAAGAAAAAACTACCTATTAAAAGAATTCCATAACGAGACCAAATATTATTTTTCATCATAAACTCCCGTTAGTATAGAATAAGTTGCTCCTATTATTTGTAAATTATTAACTTGAATACGTACTCGATCATTCATGCTATTACGAGTGAACGCTTTCCACGAACATGACCCCAGCCCTCGATGTGCTTTTAGAGTCCTTGAGATTAAACCCCATTTTACTATTATATAATGTTACGTATGTTGATTAGTGAAATTTAGATGCTATTTTTTTGATATTACAAGGCCGCATCTTCCACATTCACTGCTTTCGTTTTATTATTTTCCTCGTGGAATTTTAGTGATTTCTTCTAGTGAAATCAATTTTTGAAGGATGCAACGATTCATTTTTCTGTAGTAGCTTTTATTTTTGAAATTGAAGAACAGTATTACTTTTACATAATGATTCGAAATGTGATAAAGAAAAGGGAGCAGCAGGAAGTTAGTCATACAGGTATTGCCACATTATGGGGGGATGCCTGTATGCCTCTATAGAATAGTAGAGGAGAGGCCTCTATTGTGTGAAGGTTCACTTTATAATAAGCGACTTTTTTTGTATAATAATTAAGTTACAAGGCAATTTACATTTTATATAAATTGAAAGAGAGTGGAACTATGGGTCGTAAATGGAATAACATTAAGGACAAAAAAGCTGGTAAAGACGCTGCTAACAGTCGTGTTTATGCGAAATTTGGTCGTGAAATTTATGTAGCTGCTAAGTCAGGTGAGCCAAATCCAGAATCAAACCGTGCGTTAAAAACGGTTTTAGAGCGTGCGAAAACATATTCAGTACCAAAACATATTATTGAAAAAGCAATCGATAAAGCGAAGGGTGGCGGCGAAGAAAGCTTCGACGAGTTACGCTACGAAGGCTTCGGTGTCGGCGGTACAATGGTCATCGTGGACGCGTTAACAAACAATGTCAACCGTACAGCATCAGAAGTACGTGCGGCATTCGGTAAAAATGGGGGTAACATGGGTGTAAGTGGATCTGCTGCACATATGTTCCAAGCAACAGCTGTATTTGGTATTGAAGGTAAATCTGAGGATGAAGTGCTTGAAATTTTAATGGAAGCGGACTTAGATGCACGTGATATTCTAGATGAAGAAGGGACAATCATTGTCTATACAGAGCCAGATCAATTTCATGTGACACAAGAAGCGTTTAAAGCAGCGGGTATTGAGGAGTTTGCAGTAGCGGAGTTAACGATGCTTCCGATGACAGAAGTAGCATTAACTGGTGATGATTTAGCGAAGTTCGAAAAAATGATTGATGCGTTAGAAGACTTAGAAGACGTGCAACGCGTCTATCATAATGCTGATTTAGGTGAATAGTGTCCAGTGATACTTTAGTGGAATGGTTGAAAGGGACTTACTCGTTAATTGAAGCTGTGCCTGTAGAAAGCGATTCAACTGTAGTGAAAATAAACACGTGTGTTATAAAATAAAAGGAAGTGTGGTATCTATTTATGATGAGATGCCGCACTTTTATTTTTATAATTTTAAATATTTTTTAATTTTTGTAGAAAAATTGTCGGAATTTAATTGTTTAATTACATTTTTATGTAATAATAAAGATAACGGGGGATTTGGGAAAAATAGAAAAGTGGTGATGAAATGAGTGTTTTACGTACAATTCGTGGAAAATTATTGATTTTTTCATTTTTATTATTCTTACTACCTAGTTCAATCATTGGTTTTGTTAGTTACATGGAAGCGCAACAGGGGCTTGATCAGCTAGGAGAAACAGTAATTAAAAATAGTGTAGAATCTGCACTACAATTAATTGATCAAGCACAGGTAGCCGTAGACAGCGGAGCGATTACGGTACAAGAGGCACAGGAACAAGTAAAGGCTGCGCTGATTGGTGAAAAAGAACCAGATGGAAAAAGACAATTAGCGAACCCTTCTGATTTAGGAGAGAATGGCTATATATATATTATAAATCGCCAAGGGACGTTAATTGGTCACCCTACACGAGAAGGCGATAATTTATGGAATGACCAAGATAGCTCAGGTCAGTACTTTATACGTGAAGTAAAGGAACAAGCTGTAGCGGGTGGAGGCTTTACGTATTATGAATTTGAGTTACCAGGAAAAACTGAAGTGGCACCAAAACTAATTTATTCAAAGTTAGAAGAAGATTGGAACTGGATTATTGCATCAGGAACGTATTTACAGGATTTCAATGCACCAGCTAACTCGTTATTAAAGGTTATACTTATTACATTAGTCATTTCAACTGTCCTAGGGGGACTAGCGGCGATTCTATTCTCTCGTCATTTAGCTTTCCCACTGATGAAACTATCAAAACGTGTTGGACAAGTAGCGAAAGGCAATTTAACCGTAGAGTTAGACAACACAGAACGCCATGATGAAGTCGGTGTATTAAATCAAGGGTTCAATGAAATGGTGAGTCAGCTAAAGGTACTCATTTCCGATGTGGAGCATACGATTGGGGAAATTCAAAATACATCGACTAATTTAACAGCAGTGGCAGAGGAAACAACAGCATTTGGAGAAGATATTGTCAAAGCGGCAACAGAAGTAGCAAAAGGCGCTTCACAGCAAGCGGCAGATGCGGATGAAACAAACCAAATCACGTTAAGTTTTGCCAAAGAAATTGAGCAATTACATGAGAAAAATGAATTGATGCTACGCTCATCTGAAAAGATGCGGAAGTCGAATGCGGAAGGTCTAGATAATTTAACTGTATTAAAAGAGCGTTCTTCAGAATCTTATGAGCTTATTACATCGATGCAAGATGTATTAGATAGTTTAATTGGGAAAGTTCGTGACATCGAAGGGATTGTGAATACAATCAATGAAATTTCAGACCAAACGAACTTATTAGCGTTAAATGCTTCGATTGAGGCAGCACGTGCGGGGGAACATGGAAAAGGTTTTGCTGTAGTCGCCCAAGAAGTGCGAAAATTAGCCGACCAAACAAGCCAAGCAACCGATTTAGTGCGAAATACGCTCAGAGGGATTGAAGTAGAGACCAAATTAGTAACGAATGAGATGTCTAAAACGTATGCGATTGTTCAAGGGCAGCATGAGTCAGTGGAAACGACGGAACAGTCTTTCGAAGACATTGGCAATGCCGTTGAAACAATTATTCGTTCCATTGAAGAAGTATCGACAAGCGTGCAGTTACTAAATAATTCGAAAAATACGATGCTTGCCTCTATTGAACGAATTGCAATGATTAGTGAAACGAATGCAAGTATGACGGAGGAAGTAACGGCGTCTGTAGATGAACAGCAAAAAGCCGTGCAAATGGTGACAAACTCGTCGAATGATTTATCGAACGAAATTCAGGGGTTACAAGAATCCGTTAATAAATTCACGATTCGATAAATGCTTGTTTATTAATGGGTAGAATAGAGAAATAATACGGTTTTTTTAAGAGTGTAGGTAGTATATCTACACTCTTTTCTTGCATTTATAGGAAAAATACTAAATAATAAAGCTATAAATTTCGGATTTCGAATTAAATGGAGGGATACGATGAAATTTACAGATTACGAGTATAAACGTCCACATATGCCGACGATTAAGGAAGCAGTCCATGTATTGATTACACAATTTAAACAAGCGACAACAGTGGAAGAACAAAGCGAAGTGATTGAAAAAATCAATGCATATCGCAAAGATTTTTCTACGCAGGCGAACCTTGTATATATTCGTGCATCTATTGATACAACAGATGAATATTACCAACAAGAGCGTGATTATTTAGATGAAATCGAGCCCGAAATGGACGATGTGATCACAGAGTACTATAAAGCGCTTGTCAACTCACCGTTTCGCGCAGCGTTAGAACAAAAATGGGGAGCGCAGTTATTTGCATTAGCAGATAACCAAATTAAAGGCTTTTCACCAGCGATTATTGAATTGATGCAAAAGGAAAATAAATTAGTATCAGAATATAATAAGCTCGTAGCCTCTGCTCAAATTGAGTTTGATGGGAAAACATTAACGCTAGCCCAGCTTGCGCCTTATGGTGAATCAACAGATCGTACGGTACGTAAAGCAGCGCGCGAGGCATCAGCTCACTTTTTTGCACAAAATGGGAAAAAATTTGATGACTTATACGATCAGCTCGTGAAAATTCGCCATGAAATCGCGACAACACTTGGTTATAAAAACTATGTAGAACTTGGCTATATTCATATGAATCGCATAGACTATGATGCCGAGATGGTCGCAAAATTCCGCCAGCAAGTACGTGAATATATCGTACCGCTTGTTACAAAGTTGTACGCACGCCAAGCAAAACGCATCGGAGTAGTAGATTTAAAATACTACGATGAAGGGTTGAAGTTTTTATCAGGGAATGCGACACCGAAAGGCGATGCTGACTGGATTGTCGCAAATGGGAAAAAGATGTATGAGGAATTATCACCAGAAACAGGGGAGTTCTTCAACTATATGTTAGATCACGAGTTAATGGATTTAGTGGCGAAGAAAGGCAAGGAATCTGGTGGTTATTGTACGTTTATCGAAAACTATGATTCACCATTTATTTTCTCCAACTTTAACGGCACATCGGGCGATATCGATGTCTTAACACATGAAGCAGGGCATGCTTATCAGGTATATGCAAGTCGTAATATTGGCATTCCAGAATATTTATGGCCAACTTTTGAGTCATGTGAAATTCATTCGATGAGTATGGAATTTTTCACATGGCCGTGGATGGAGTTATTCTTTAAAGAGGATACAGATAAATATCAATTTGCCCATTTAAGTGGAGGGCTAATCTTCTTACCATATGGGGTAGCCGTTGATGAGTTCCAGCATGTTGTATATGAAAATCCAGAAATGACACCAGCAGAACGTCGCGCAGTTTGGAAAGCAATCGAAGAAAAATACTTGCCACATCGTGATTATGGTGGTCAGGAGTATTTAGAGTCAGGCGGCTTTTGGCACCGTCAAGGGCATATTTATGCAAGCCCGTTCTATTATATTGACTATACATTAGCGCAAATTTGTGCATTCCAATTCTGGAAGCGTTCACGTGAAGATTTTGAAGTAGCATGGAAAGACTATGTCCATTTATGCAGCTTAGGTGGTTCACAATCGTTCACAGGCTTAGTGAAAGAGGCTGGGTTAATCTCGCCATTTGAAGAGGGCTGTGTCCAATCGGTAGTGGGTGTCATTGAAGCGTATTTAAACAGTATTGATGATACAAAGCTATAAAAATGAAGGATGAGCGGTGGAGTTTGACTTACTGCTCATTCTTTTATTTTAAAAAAGGAATCCTCCTAAAGCGATGTGTTCTGTGCAAACGAATAAATAGGGTTTGAAAGAGGCAACAATGGTGAAAGCTATGTAAGTGATGAACACTAGCATTTTAGTTCATCTCTACTCTTTGGTGATAGTCTCTTTTTATAAGTCTTCTTTTTGATCAGTAAAATAAAGTATAATCAATAAGAATATTGAATGATTAAAGAGTGAAACATTCTATCGTTTCATCACGTATGTAAGAAGTAGTAACCTATTTCATAGGAAGGTGAGCACTTTACCAGTTTGGATAGCCCCGTGTTCATATCTTTCAAATACATAGTTTGATTTAGAGCAGATTAATAAGAAGGAGGTCAATAATGACAAAGAAACTATGGTTTCAAGTAGGGGTCGGTATTTTAATCGGTCTTTTAATTATTAAATATTTTATAGAGATTCAAGGGATCTTTAGTCCGTTTGTTATCATTTTAAAAACGATTTTTATTCCATTGTTATTAGGGGGCGTATTGTATTATGTTACGGAGCCGCTGCAGCGCTTGTTAGAAAAGCGCGGCTTACCGAGATGGGGAAGTATTAGTACAATCATTATTTTACTAGCAGGCGTCGTAACAGGTCTTTTATTAATGATCGGCAATCCAATTGCTACGCAAGTGAATAATTTAGTGAAAAATGCACCAATGATTGCGACCAATATTCAGGAAACAACAGATTACATTATTAATAATAGAGATAATTTACCGCCACAAGTAGGAGAGTTTGTTGACTCTATTTCGAATTCCATTCAGGAAATTGCGGTAAAAAGTAGTACATGGCTTGTCAGCGTTATTAGCGGAGCCGTGTCAGCGACGTTTACACTTATTCTCGTCCCATTCTTTTTCATTTTTATGTTAAAGGATCATGAAAAGTTCGCGCCAAATATTTATAAAATATTTACCGGTGAACGTCGGACATGGGTAAAGGAGACGTTAGAGGATATTGATCGTGTGCTTCGTAACTATGTACAAGGACAAGTCATCATTAGTTTGATACTGGCCATCATGATGTTTATTGGCTATGTAATCATCAAGTTAGAATATGCATTATTACTGGCGATTTTCGCCTTCTTTATGAATATGATTCCGTTTATCGGCCCGTGGGTATCTCTTGTACCAGCTGTCATTGTCGCAATTTTACAAGATCCCGTTTTAGTCATTTGGGTACTCGTCATTACTTTAGTAGCGCAACAAGTTGAAAGCAACTTAATCACACCAAACATTATGGGGAAATCATTAGATATCCATCCTTTAACAGTTATTTCAATTGTATTAGCAGCAGGGAATATTGCAGGGTTTATTGGGATTTTGATTGCGATACCGACATATGCCGTATTAAAAGTAATTGTTGTTAATATATACGAGGAGCGTAAAAAAATTAAAGAAGCTGCAACGAAATCGGTGTAGCCTCTTTTAGGAGAAGTCCCTCTCTATAGGTGGCGTCATTGAGATATGAGAGAAGTATGTCGCCAGGCTACTTCTCTTTTCTGTATGTTATACTAGTGGGCGAAAGAAATTAAAAGGAGATTTTTATGCTTACATTTGAACAAAAGCAAGCGATTATTGAAGAGTTCACACAGTTAAAAAAGAAGGAAATTTCATTAAAACGTATGAATTATCACTTTGAAGAAAGTTTGTACGAAAAGACGATTGTGGTTGAAAAACTACACCCAAATGGGAATGGTTTTGTATTCATTGGCGACTTATTAAAATATGAAAAAGAAGCGAATGATAAAGGTCTTGTCAATATTCGCGATTATTCGGCAGAGGCACTGCGAACGATTATTGCAGATGCGATTGAATATTTATCAGAGGATGTTGATGATGAACCAATTATTGAAGTATGGGTAGATCGCAATCGTACAAAGTTGGAATTAGTGTACGAAAATCGTGCGTGGAATGTATATCATAATGATAATTTAGAGGAAGCATTTGGTACGCGTGAGGCAGCGGTGGAATATTTACGCGAGGAAGGCTTCCGCCCAGTGAAGTAAAAGGGGGGAATGATGATGGAAGAGAGAACGTCCAATGGTAAAAAGTTTGCCTTTATTGTCATCGGGTCAATCATTATAGCATCTATTTTTGCCGTCATTGTAATTACCATTTTCTATAATACGTATGATCCATCCAAATATGGTCGCAATAATGGTGGGGTTGATCCGAATAATAGAGGTGTACCTGAAACAGAACAAGTAGATGAGCAATCCGCTCCTTTGACTAATTCGATGTATGAGTCTATAATTATCTCAAATTCGAGATAATATAGGGGCGTGAGTACATGCAACATATTTTTGAACAAGGGACAAAGGACATTACGTTATTATTACTGCACGGGACAGGTGGGACAGAGCGTGATTTGCTTGGACTGGCAAAAGAGATTGATGCAGATGCAAATGTTTTAAGTGTGCGCGGTCAAGTATTAGAAAATGGCATGCCACGCTTTTTCCGCCGTGTTGCTGAAGGTGTGTTTGATATGGAAGATCTTCGTTTCCGTACAGATGAGTTATATGATTTTGTCAAATTAGCGAGCGTTCAGTATGGCTTTGATGCATCGAAAATTGTAGCTATTGGTTATTCAAATGGTGCGAATATTGCAGGGAATTTATTATTCCGCCATCACAATAGTTTAGTGGGCGCCATTTTACATCATCCAATGGTACCTGATCGTGAAGCAACGATGCCAAACTTACACGGTGTAAATGTGTGGATTGGCGCAGGAACGAATGATTTCATGTGTCCACCGCAAGAATCGGAAGAGCTAGAGCAATTACTAGTAAATGCAGGTGCGCTTGTAGAAGTAGCATGGTTTGACTACGGGCATCAGCTAACAATGCCTGAAGTACAAGCAGCAAAAGCTTGGTATGATCAACTATTTGGCTAATAAAAACGCACTATCGCCAGTGAGCGAAAGTGCGTTTTTTCTTTGTTAAGGAAATTATAAAATGTCCCATTGTGGAAAAGAGCATCTACGTCTAGGCGAAAGCGCCATCCCCTCGCGACGCTTCGACGCCCTCCTACGTGTGGCAAGCACACTTGTCGGGATTCTCCAGCGCGTGTCGGGGATGAGCAGGCGCTTTAGCGCTTTTGTTCAGTGCTTTGATTTTCTTTTGACAAATGGTAACCACCAGTTCCAGTCGCCGAATAATTTCATTAAGCTTGGAACGAGCATTAAACGAATAATTGTCGCATCAATGGCAACCGCAATCGCAATGCCAATCCCGATTTGTTTCACAGGCATTACATCCGTAAAGGCAAAAGCACCTGTAATAACAATCATAATGAGTGCAGCAGATGTAATAATTTTTGATGTAGAAACGAGCCCGTCGATTGTCGCTTTTGTATTTTCAACGCCTTTCTCGTATTCTTCTTGTATACGAGAAATTAAGAAGACCTCATAGTCCATGCTTAAGCCGAATACAAGACAGAATACGATGACTGGAATAATGAGTGCAATGGTCACCTCCGGGAGACCGAAATGCCCATATTGGAAAATATAAACAAGAATACCGAACGTTGAACCTAAGCCAATAACATTCATAATAATGGCTTTTAACGGAATTAAAATGGATTTAAAGGCAAGCATTAAAATAATAAAGGTTGTCACAATAATAATCGTTAAGGCGAGCCCAATCTTATTGGCAATCTCATCAAAGATTTCTTGATTGAATTTTGGTTGCCCTGCTAATGCAAATTCCACCCCTAAATCTTGATCCATCCAATCGCGCACAAAGTTCTGTGCCTCGGTAGAAGCCCCTTGTGCATCAATGGAAATCACCATATACATTTGGTCGTCTTGTACGAAGTTTTCTGCTACCGCATTCAGCATCCCCGGTGCTTGTGGGTTAGTATTGACCATTTCCCATGTATCAACTGAATGGATATCGGCTGCCGTAAACATCGTTGTGACTTCTTTTACACGGGGATCCGCCTGTAATTTCTCTTGAATGTCGAGCATTTGCTGTAGCCCAGCACGGTCTGTCCAACCAGTGTTGCGTTCTGCAAGTAAAAATACTGTTGCTTGCTCACCGAGTCCGAATTCATCTGTTAAAGTATCATATGCTTGTCGTGCCTCGTAAGAAGTCGGGAGTGAATCGACCGTCGGAATCGCCAATTTGATATCTTTAATCGGAACCATCGCAAGTCCAAGTAAAATAACCGCTACAAAAATAATCTTAATGGGATTTTTCATCACAAAGCCAGCAAATGATCGCCAGCGACCAGCAGTCGTTTTGACACGAATGAGACGCCATTTATTTAAGCGATCACCAAGCACTGTAATGAGGGCTGGTAACAGTGTTAACCCAGAAATGACTGCTAATAGTACGGCAATCGAGCCACCAAGTGCGATATTTTGGAAAATTTCTACTTGGATGACGACCATCGCACCAAGCCCAATCATAACGCATAGTGCAGAGAAAATAATCGAACGTCCAGCAGTCGTAATTGCTACTTGTACCGCTTCCTCAATGGATTTTTGTCCGCGTTCTTCTCGGTAACGGTTAATAAATAACAGAGCGAAGTCGATACTTAAGGCAAGTCCGAGCATTGGTACGATATTTAAGATAAAAATGGATAAATTCACATTCCCGCTTAGTAAGGTTAAAATCCCAAATGCCGCAACAACTGTGGCACCACCAACTAAAACCGGCAGTAAAGAAGAAACGACTGTACCGAATGCGAGAAGTAGTACGATAATGGCGATTGGCACACCGATTGTTTCTGCCTTCATTAAATCATTTTGGCTCGCAACGTTAATGTCTTTTGAAATAACAGGTTCTCCCGTAATTTCAATGCCTTCTTCATCTGCTAATATGTCGCGGATTTCATCAATAATAGGGAAATAATCTTTTACCGAATTGTCAAAGTTGAGTGTAGCGTACGATAGATGATCGCGATTGTATGCTTCCACATCGTTTGGCGAAGCAATGGAATTGATTTCCTCAATAGCTTCTAAGTTAGATAAAACCCGTTCAATTTCAGGTCCAGTTTTATCTTCAAATAAGACAAAGATGGTTTTGGCAGGGAGTCCGAATGTTTCAGAGAGCTCCTCGGTTACACGGATATGATCATCTTTTACGAAAAAGCCATCACCCTGAAGTTTGGATGGAAGCTGCATGGCAAAATAGCCCATCGTAATGAAAAACAATATCCAAATAACGATAATGGTTTTTGCGTATTGGGTAACGAATTTTGCTATAGATTGCACAAAGAGAACCGCCTTTCCTTTTTCATTATGTATAATATTTTACTTGAAAATATAGCTAAATGGATAAAGTGAAACTTCAAGCGGTGGGGGACATCCCCCACCTACTACGCTTCTCGACTTTCTTAAGTTCTAACGTAAGAGTTTTCATGCCTGTTAATACAGGATAAAAAAACATGATGTCCATTTGTAGAATCGCCTACTATTATGCGTTACGCATAATGATTGTTTCAATCGTATCGGCTACGTTTTGACAATAGTCCGAGATTTCTTCTAATTGTTCATATAAATCCTTAAATTTAATAAGACGAATAGGGTTTCTTTCATTTAAGAATAATTGCTTGATGGAGGAACGCAAAATTTCGTCACATTCCCGTTCGTAATCCTTTACTAAAATCGCGTGTTGTCGCATACCGACTAAATCTTTTTTATTTAATAAGTCCATCGCTTTGACAATTTCATCTGTAGATTTCGTAATGTACCCTAGGAAGTCACGCATCGATTGATCGACTTCAGTGAATGAGAACATTTCAAAGTGCGCAATACAGCCTTCTGTCCCATCTAAAATATCATCCATACGAAGGGCGAGGGAAAGGATATCTTCACGTTCAATCGGTGTCATAAATGACTTGTTTAGCATGACGATGAGCTCATGAATTAATTCATCACCCGCTATTTCATATTCCTTCATTTTAATGCTAATTTCTTTTAAATCTATCACATTTTTAATACGGGAATTATTCGCATAGTGGACAGCTTCCCGCACATTTTCAGCAATTTTATGAAGTGCCGTGAAAAACGGGTCTTTCTTTCTTGTGTTAAACATGGAATGGCCTCCATTATATAAAAATTATTTCAATAAAATTTTGACTCGGGTACCATAACAAAATATAAAAATCCTATACAATTCTTAACTGCGTATTAGTAATCTGTATAAATTTGTAACATATAAAAATGGAACATTTCAATAGTCGTTCATAATAGTTTTATATTATTTCTCGATATTTTTAATAGAAATATTGAAATTTTGATGGGAAGTAGAGTGGTTCAAGTGTTTGTTTTATCAAGGTTATGCGTATTTTTTAGACTGTCTTTTCATATCTTAATCATGATGTAGAATTAAATATTACAAAAATTTATATGGTAATTTTTGCTGATGAAATATGGAGTGATTTATTACTTTAGAATAATGAAACGCAATACTTCTTAAACTTATATATTGTACGCTTGTTTGTATAAAAATTTTCTATTTAAAAATGGCTACGGTCATAAAGGGATTGCGTAGCCATTTTCTTTATTGTTAAGGAAATTATAAAATTTCGCATTGTGGATAACGGTTGTGGAAAAGAGCATCTACGTCTAGGCGAAAGCGCCATCCCCTCGCGACGCTTCGACTCCCTCCTACGTGTGGCAAGCACACTTGTCGGGATTCTCCAGCGCGTGTCGGGGATGAGCAGGCGCTTTAGCGCTTTTGTTCTTTATAAATATGCTGCTAATTCATTTTCTAAAAATGGTTTTGCATTTAGTAATTGTACAAATGCTTGGTAGCGAATACGTTGCTCTTCGCTTGGCTTTTTACCTGTATAGTATGCACGAATTAATACATTTTTCGGTGTATGCTCCATATCGATGAATTCAAGAAGTTGTGTGTCATAGCCAACCAGTGATAAAAGTTCAGCGCGAATGGAATCTGTCGCGAGTGAAGCAAAACGCTCTCGAATAAGTCCATGCTGTAACATCACCTCTAGAGCAGGTGTGTGGAGTTGACGATTTAGTTCATGCTGACAACAAGGTACACTTAAGATGACTTTTGCTCCCCATTTCACAGCACGTGCTAATGCCATATCCGTTGCTACGTCACATGCGTGCAGTGTGACGACCATATCGACAGACGTTTCATCGTTATAGTCATTAATATCCCCAACTAAAAACTCTAAATCATCATATTCAAGATCAGCGGCGATATGGTTACATTCCTCAATTACTTCTTTTTTCAAATCAAGACCTGTGACGCGAATATTGAACCCTTTTTCCACTTTTAAGTAATGATAGAGCGCAAATGTTAAATACGATTTGCCTGACCCGAAATCTAAAATACGAATCGTACGGTCTTTCGGTAAATAGTGGAGCGAATCATCAATAAACTCCACAAAACGATTAATTTGTTTGAACTTATCATATTTTTGCTTTTTCACTTTCCCGTCTGCAGTTTGCACACCAAGGCGGATTAAAAACGGGTATGGTGTAGAGTCATCTAGTAAATATTGCTTTTTGCGATTATGTGATAAATTCACTTCTTTTGCGCTTGTTTGTTGATCTGATTTCCAAAGCACTTTATTTTTCTTAGATAATTGCACTTGCACCGATTGGTTTGTAAATTGTGCATGAATTTGACGAAATTCTTCTAGTAACGTATCGAAATATGTCATAAACTGTTCTAGTGGTACGTTTTCGTGCTTTAAAATACGCTCGTATTGATACTCTAATTGAATGGTATACACACCACGTAACTCAATGGGCTTTAATTTCACACGTTTTAACTCATTTGACTTTTGCCGTGGTTGGCTAATTGTTGCATTGACTAATGTTTTTTCATGTAATAATGCTAAAAATTGTATTTTCATTTGTTCAAAATCCATACGCTCGACCTCTTTGTTTAAAGTAAGTTTAGTGTATCATAACTCTTGGTTTACGTTGAGAATTATGATTCCATGTCTGCAATTAAAGGAAAAAAGCCGATATTGTTCTCGAATGTAAGAATTGTCTGTTAATAGAGTGCTGTTAATAGTAAAATTTATGGATTAAAAGAAGGGGGATTTATGTATGTCAGATTATGCATTTCAATTGTTAGCGATTGTGTTATACATGGTAGCGATGTTGGCAATTGGATGGTATGCATTTATACGCACGAAAAATTTAAACGATTATATGCTTGGTGGTCGAGGGCTTGGACCCGCAGTTACAGCTTTAAGTGCTGGGGCGGCTGATATGTCTGGTTGGTTATTAATGGGTTTACCAGGAGCAATCTATGTGAACGGTTTAGTGAGTTCCTGGATCGCCATTGGTTTAACGATTGGTGCGTATTTAAACTGGTTATTTGTTGCACCACGCTTACGTGTATACACGCAAGTAGCAAGTGATTCTATTACTATTCCAAGTTTTTTAGATAATCGTCTACGTGATAATACAAAAGCAATCCGCATTGCTGCTGGTATTATTATTTTAGTATTCTTTACCTTTTATGTATCAAGTGGAATGGTTGCTGGTGGTAAATTTTTTGTAAGCTCATTTGGCTATGATTATCATACTGGCATGTTAATTGTATCAGGTGTCGTAGTCGCTTATACGTTGTTTGGTGGCTTTTTAGCTGTTAGTTATACAGATTTCCTTCAAGGATTAACGATGTTTTTAGCACTTATTACAGTACCAATATTCGGGATGTTTTTAACGGGTGGTCTTGGTGAGACAATCGATTCGATTCAAACCGTGAATCCAGAACACGTATCATTATTTGCTTCTACAGCAACAGTAGCAGGCGTTGTATCGTCTGTTGCTTGGGGGTTAGGGTATTTTGGTCAACCACATATTATCGTACGTTTTATGGCCATTACATCCGTTAAAGAAACGACTTCAGCACGTCGTATTGGGATTGGGTGGATGATTTTTAGTTTAGTTGGTGCCATTGCAACCGCACTTGTTGGGGTAGCTTACTATCAACAAAATAGTGCTGAGCTTGTGGATGCGGAAACGGTATTTATCGTACTTGGTCAAATTTTATTCCATCCGTTTGTAGCTGGGATTATGCTTGCTGCAATTTTAGCAGCGATTATGAGTACGATTAGTTCACAGCTAATCGTTACGTCATCCGCATTAGTCGAGGATATTTACAAAGCTATTTTCAATAAAACAGCAAAGGATGCACATTATGTGTTTGTCGGTCGTTTAGCGGTACTGTTTGTATCGATTATTGCGGCTTTCTTAGCGTGGAACCCAGATAATTCAATTCTTGATTTAGTAGGGTTTGCATGGGCAGGATTTGGCGCAGCATTTGGACCAATTATCCTCCTGTCACTTTATTGGCGCAAGCTCACAAATATCGGTGCATTAGCCGGTATGGTCAGTGGAGCAGCTGTTGCATTTATTTGGGGGAAAGTACCAAGCTTAGCGTCGACATTGTATGAAATAGTGCCAGGGTTTATTGTGTGTTTATTTGTAGCCATTGTTGTAAGTTTAGTGACGTATAAACCAAATAGAGAAATTGAGGGAGAGTTCGATGAAACGCTTCGTCGATTAAAGATGGAAAAATAATGGAATGGAAGGAGCCCAATGCTTTTTGGGTTCCTTTTTCTATGGTACGATGGGATTAATGAGTACGTAGGAGGTTTTTTGTGAATAGTTTAAAAGACGTTGAAACGTTAGAAGAAAAAGGGATTTTAGTCGGTGTGAATTTACGGAGTGACGACAATTTTGACTACTCGATGGAAGAGTTAGCAAACTTAGCGGAAGCGTTAGATGTAGAGGTTGCTGGCTATGTAACGCAAAATCTAGAGCGTGTAAATCCATCGCATTATGTTGGGACAGGGAAGATAGAGGAAATTAAGGCGTTCGTTGAAGAAACGGATTCAAATATTGTCATTTTTAACGATGAATTATCACCATCGCAAATTCGTAACTTAGAGCGCGATCTGGAATGCAAAGTCATTGATCGTACAATGTTAATTTTAGATATTTTTGGCCGTCGTGCTAAAACGCGTGAAGCGCAAATGCAGGTGGAGTTGGCGCAACTTCAATATATGTTACCGCGCTTAGTAGGCTTACATGCTTCACTTTCTCGTCAAGGTGGTGGCACGGGCGGTGGATTTAAAAACCGTGGTGCAGGGGAAACGAAGTTAGAATTAGATCGTCGTAAAATTGAAGATCAAATCGCCAAACTGCGTCGGGATTTAGAGCAAGTGAAGGAACAACGTGAAACACAACGTAAACAACGCCGTAAAAATGCCATGCCCGTTGTCTCTATTGTAGGTTATACAAATGCTGGTAAATCAACCATTATGAATCAGTTGCTTGTGAAAATGGGACAAGAGGATTCAAAACAAGTATTTGAAAAAAACATGCTATTCGCTACACTTGAAACATCGGTTCGCCATATCGAACTACAAGACAATAAATCTTTCTTACTAACAGATACCGTTGGGTTTGTGAGTAAATTGCCGCATCACCTTGTCAAAGCGTTCCGTTCAACATTAGAAGAGGCACGTGATGCAGACTTACTGTTGCATGTAGTAGATGTTTCGAATGAAGAACATAGCTTTATGATTGATGTGACGAATGAAACATTAAAGGCGGTAGGGGTAGAGGATATTCCAACGATTTATGTATACAATAAATCGGACTTAGCCAACGTGAAGTATCCGCTTGTAAGTGGGGACAACATTTGGATTGCAGCGAAAGAGGGCGCAGGGCTCGATGAGTTAATTGAACGGATTAAGTCTCATATTTTCTCTGATTATGTAGTATGCAAAATGCTGATTCCGTATGATAAAGGAAGTATCGTTTCGTATTTAAACGAAGCAGCTACAGTGATAAGCATGTCGTATGAGGAGAATGGTACACTGCTAGAAGTGGAAGTAAAAGCATCGGATTACAGTAAATTTGAAGAGTATGTGGTAAAGTAATGGGCTGCTTAGTGCAGCCCGTTTTCTTATAGTATACTTTCCACCGCTTTTTCAAGATCGAGTAAGGCGTCTGTTGGTTCAAAACGAGCGACTACTTTGCCAGCTTTATCTACTAAAAATTTTGTAAAGTTCCAGCGGATGTTACGCCCTATTAAATAATCAGGATATACTTCTTGTATATGGCTCATCAGCATCGCTTCTTGCATATTGTTTTTATTGATTTCGCGTACATCTACCTCATGCTTTACGTAGTTAAATAGTGGATGTGTTTGCTTACCATTCACGTCAATTAAATCAAATACAGGGAACTGTACACCGAAATTAATTTGGCAGGCTTTCGCCGTTGTTTGCCCGTCTTCAGGGTTTTGTTCCCCGAATTGGTTCGTTGGGAAGGCTAATACAATGAATCCCTGTTCTTTATATTTGTTATACATTTTCTGTAGGTCCTCATATTGATATGTAAATCGACATTGGCTCGCTGTATTTACAATTAATAGGGCTTTTCCTCTATAAGTCTCCATCGATAAAATGTCCCCATTTGGCTTTTGTACTAAGTAATTATAAATGCTCATCTCTATATTCCCTTCATTCCTATTTTCTTCTATCATAAAATAATTCACGGTAGAGATACTAATATTTTGATTGTAGACCTTTTGTTATCCTTGTATAATAATATTGCTTATGCAAGTAAAAGTTTTTATTTTAGAGAAGAATGTTATTGTGATAATAATTTTAATGGATTTTACTGAAAAAAGAGAATTTAATCACATTTCTAACATATTTCAAACTACTTGCATAATTTCTATCGATGCTTTACTGTAATGAAGTATTACTTTTCTGCTATGTGTATTTTTTTATATACTAAATTATCAGAAAAATGAAACGTTATACTATTATACGGAAGAGGGTATTTTCATGCTTAGTAAAGAAGAAATTGTCAAATCCGTACCGCAAAAAGGCTTCCTAGGACATCCGAAAGGATTATTCTCGCTTTTCTTCACAGAATTTTGGGAGCGTTTCTCATATTACGGAATGCGTGCCATTCTGATCTTTTATATGTACTATGCTATAAAAGATGGTGGTTTAGGATTAGACAGGTCGCAAGCGAACATTATTATGTCCATTTATGGTTCTTTAATCTATATGTCAGGCATTATCGGTGGGTGGATTGCTGACCGCATTTTAGGTACACAAAAAGCTGTATTTTACGGCGGTGTAATGATTATGCTAGGGCATATTGCGTTATCATTACCTGGTGGTGTCATGGCTCTTTATGCTTCGATGGCATTAATCATTATAGGTACAGGCTTATTGAAACCAAACGTATCCGCTGTTGTCGGGGACTTGTATTCAGATAATGACCCACGCCGAGATTCTGGTTTCTCCATTTTCTATATGGGGATTAACATGGGGGCGTTCGTATCGCCATTATTAGTTGGTTGGACGCAAGAAGCTTGGGGCTTCCATGCAGGTTTTGCGGTCGCTGCCGTTGGTATGTTCATTGGATTAGTTGTATTCGCCGTCACGAAGAAAAATTTAGGATTAGCTGGTTCACAACCAACGAATCCATTATTACCTGAAGAGAAAAAGAAAACGATATTTATTTTCACAGCAGCTAGTATTGCGATTGCTGTCGCTGGTGTGGTGACTTATACAACAGGACATTTAACGATTGAAAACTTCTCGCTACTCATTACAACGTTAGGGATTTTAATTCCTACAGTATTTATCGCATATATGTATCGTAGCCCAAAAACAAATGCAGATGAAAAATCGCGTTTGTTAGCATATATTCCGCTATTTATTTGTGCTGTTATGTTCTGGGCGATTGCGGAACAATCAGCAACGGTACTTGCTACATTCGTTGATACACGTACAAATTTAACAGTAGGAAACTTTGACATTCCAGCTTCGTGGTTCCAATCGTTTAACCCGCTGTTCATTATTACATTAGCACCGCTATTTGCTATTTTGTGGACAAAACTGGGGGATCGTGGTCCATCAACGCCGAAGAAGTTTGCCTTTTCGTTATTCTTTGCAGGTGCTTCATTCTTCGTAATGGTGCTGCCCGCTTCTGCTGATATGAACACATTAGTGTCACCGTTTTGGGTGGCATTCTCGATTTTCCTCGTTGTACTAGGTGAATTATTACTGTCACCAGTTGGTTTATCGGCAACGACGAAATTAGCACCAGCAGCATTCGCTGGACAAACAATGGCGCTATGGTTTTTAGCATCCGCAGCCGCATCTGCGATTAATGCACAGTTAGTACGTATTTATGAAGTAGTGTCACAAACGGTATACTTCGGTGTACTTGGCGGTCTATCAATCTTTTTAGGTATCATCCTATTAATGATAAGCCCCATGATTTCGCGTGTAATGCGTGGTATTAAATAGAAATATAAACCAGAGAAATAGAGCGTTCTATTTCTCTGGTTTTTTATTTTGCCTTCATACTTGCGTCTTCTGATTAAGAGATTAAAAGAAAACGGACATTTAAAAATATGGAAAAATATTAATGCTAAGTTATTTTATTGTATAATAAAAGGAGAGGCTTAAGGAAAGACATTATTGGACAGTATGATGATGGCTATTACGTGACACCATACGCGCCCTATATTGCTATGACATTAATGAGGAGGTAAAGGTATGTTAAAATCAGTTGTAGTAAAACAATTAAACACAATTGAGGAAATGGAAGAGGCGCGCCAGTTAGAACGGGACATTTGGGCTTCAGAATGTGTACCTATCCATCAAATCGTTTCGTTTATTCATAACGGAGGGCTTGTGCTAGGAGCTTATTTAGATAAAGAGCTGATTGGATTTAACTATAGCCATGCAGCATTTGTAGAGGGAGAATCCTATCTCTATTCACATATGCTCGGTATTAAACGGGAGTTTCGTGAACTGGGTGTTGGCGAGTTAATCAAGCTTCGCCAAAAAGAATTAGCTGCTGAGCTAGGCTATGGGAAATGTAAGTGGACATTTGATCCGTTAGAAGCACGAAATGGTTATTTAAACTTTACAAAACTTCGTACCTATGCCAAAACGTATTTGCCGAATTGCTACGGTCAGCTACATGATCCATTCAATAAAGCGTTACCCTCTGATCGTGTCATGGTAGAGTGGAATTTACATGATGAAGATTTCTTACGATGGGACACGAAAATCGATGAGTTGACAGAAGAGGCAGGAGAGGTAGCACCGTGGTCTTTGAGTATTGTCGGATTACCTATCTTAGATAAAGACGGTACATTTAATAGTGAAATCTCTTTATTAAAAGATGCGTATTTACTTCCGATACCAGCAAGTTTTCAAAAGATTAAAATTGAAAGCCCATCACTTGCGGAAGACTGGCGTTATAAAACACGAACAATGTTCCAAGCCCTTTTTGCACAAGGATATGCTGTTGTCCATTTACTGCCGACAAATGAACATGTAAGCCATTATTTGTTCGTGAAGAGCTCTTTATTTGCTCTATAAGAGGAGTCAATATGAAATTAACGGAAGTGACGATTTATACGCTGAAGATGCGAATGAAAAGTCCGTTTGTTACAAGCTTTGGGACGGTGCGAGAAAAAACGGTATTAGTCATTAAAGCAAAAGATGAATCAGGTGTGATTGGCTGGGGAGAGGGCGTTGCATTTGATGTCCCTTGGTATACGGAGGAAACGGCTAAAACGACATTGCATATGTTGGAAGACTATTTGATTCCCATGCTATTACACCGTGAATTAGCGCATCCGAATGAAGTAAATACATTGTTTCAATCGATTCGTCGTAATAATATGGCGAAAGCTGCAATTGAAGGCGCAGTGTGGGATATTTATGCGAAGCGCAATCATCAACCACTTTATCAGGCAATTGGTGGAGTAAATAATCAAATTGATGTAGGTGTGAGTATTGGGATCCAGTCCAATAATGAAACATTGTTTGAGATGATTGAAAAACGCTTAGCACAAGGATATAAGCGGATTAAAGTGAAAATCAAGCCAGGTCATGATATCGATGTAGTGGGTGCAATACGTGAACGATTTGGACAGATTCTATTAATGGCTGATGCTAATTCAGCATATACGCTTGCGGATTTGAGCGTGCTAAAGCAATTAGATGCATTTGATTTAATGATGATTGAACAGCCGCTTGCCTATGACGATTTAGTAGAGCATGCGGAATTACAAAAAGCTATCAAAACCCCAGTGTGTCTGGATGAAAGTATTACGTCGTTAGCAGATATGAAGCGTGCTGTAACGCTAGGAAGCTGCCAAGTCGTCAATTTAAAAATTGCACGAGTAGGTGGTTTAACAGAAGCAAAGAAAATCCATGACTATTGCGTAGCACATCACATTCAATTATGGTGTGGTGGCATGCTAGAGGCAGGGGTGGGACGAGCACATGCACTTGCGATCTCCAGTTTACCTGGCTTTACAATGCCTGGCGACACGGCAGCCTCTTCGAATTACTGGTATGAGGATATTATTGAACCAGAAGTAACAGTGGAAAATGGACAAATTACGCTGTTAGAACAAGAGGGTATAGGCTACCGCGTGAAGGAAGAATTATTAAAAGAGTATGCCGTTAACGTAAAAAAAATTGACTAATGAAAGTACTCCAAACAATTTGTTTGGAGTTTTTTCTATTATATAGAAACACTCCTTACTGTTAATTGAGAAAGAAAAAGAACCTTAATTATAGTCAATATCATCTAGGTTTAGAATGTCAAAAAAATATCTCAAATTCGAGTGAATTATATTGTGCTTTAAGTAGAAAAAATGCTCGAAAACTACATATAAGGATAGAAATCATTGGAGTAGTTGATAATCATTTTCGACTAGCGGTTGATTTTATCGTATCTCCTGTCTATAATGAGAAACATAATCAGTGATAATCATTTTCAGTAAATATAATAAAAACGGAGATTGCGATGAGACTTTGGATTTTAATAGTATTGACTGTTGTTTTATCTGGTATTTCCTTATTTATTGGTGTCGTAGATATTACACCGAAAGATTTACTAGATTGGCAGTCAGACGAAACACAAATATTTTTAGCTAGTCGTGTTCCACGCTTAATGGCTATTATTTTAGCCGGTGCGGGGATGAGTGTTGCAGGTTTAATTATGCAAAGTTTAAGCCGCAATAAATTCGTCTCACCAACAACGGCAGGGACACTTGATTCTGCAAAGCTAGGTATTCTTATATCAATGCTCTTCTTCACGAGTGCTACATATATGCAACAAGTGTTATTTAGCTTTGCCTCTGCTTTGTTAGGTACATTTTTATTTATGCAAATTTTAAATCGTATTAAGTTTAAGGATGCTATTTTCATTCCATTAATCGGGATTATGTTTGGGAATATTTTAAGCTCCATTACTACCTTCTTCGCCTATGAAGCAGATATCATTCAAAATATTTCAGCTTGGTTAATGGGGGATTTTTCGTTAACGATTAGTGGCACATACGAACTTTTATATTTAAGTGTTCCTGTATTAATCATTGCCTATGTATATGCAAATAAATTTACGGTTGCGGGCTTAGGTGAAGATTTTGCGAAAAACCTTGGTGTTAAATATCAATACGTTGTGAACTTAGGGTTAGTACTGGTCGCACTAATCGCGGCGACAGTTGTGTTAACGGTCGGTGTTATTCCTTTCCTTGGTTTAATCATTCCGAATTTAGTATCACTATACAAAGGGGACAACTTAGCCAAAACAGTGCCACATACGGCATTTCTAGGTGTTTGTTTCTTATTATTATGTGATATTTTTGGGCGAGTTATTATTTACCCGTATCAAATTCCAATCAACTTAACGGTTGGGGTAATTGGCTGTGCAATCTTCTTAATTATGTTATTTAGGGGGAGAGCATATGCGAAATAGTACGAAGTTATGGATTTTAGCCGGTTTATCCGTCATATCGATGGTGCTTTATGCATTTTATGGCATACAGGAGGGAGCGTTTGGCTACGCCTTCCCGAAGCGTTTGATGAAAATTGCTGCGATGACATTAACGGGTGTAGCGATTGCCTATTCAACGGTTGTGTTTCAAACAATTACACATAACCGTATTTTAACACCGTCTGTCATGGGACTAGATTCTATGTATGAAGTGGTGCAAACATTTGCGTTCTTTTTCTTAGGGTCTACGTCGGTTTGGATTATGAACAAATACTTAAACTTTGGTGTTTCTATTGTGGCGATGGTGTTATTTGCACTCCTGCTGTATCGCTTCTTATTCCGTGCAGATAAACATCCGATTTATTTCTTATTGCTTATAGGGATGGTTTTAGGAACGTTACTAGGTAGCTTTACAACCTTCTTGCAAGTACTGATTGATCCAAATGAATATTTATCATTACAATCACGTTTATTCGCTAGTTTTTCAAAAGTAAATGGGGATTTATTGTGGGTTGCATTGGTAATTATTTTAGTCGCAATTATTTATGGCGTTCGCATTATGCGTGAATTAGACGTCATGTCATTAGGACGTGAAAATGCCATTAACCTAGGGGTCAATTACGACCGTTTAGTGATGAATGTGCTTGTTTTATCATCGGTTTTAATTGCGACGTCGACAGCGTTAGTCGGTCCTATTACATTCTTTGGGTTAATCGTAGCGAACCTTTCTTATCAATATTTGCAAACGTATAAACATTCTATTTTAGTACTAGGTGCGAGCTTAATTAGTATTGTGGCATTAGTCGGTGGTCAATTCCTCGTTGAGCATCTGTTTGGCTTCAACACAACATTGAGCGTCATTATTAACTTTGTCGGTGGGGTTTACTTTATTTATTTATTATTAAAAGAGAGTAGGTCTGCAGGATGATTCAAGTAAAAGAGCTAACGAAGCGATTTGGTAAAAAAGCGGTTGTCGATCATGTAACGGTTAATATTGAGCCGGGTAAGATTACATCATTTATTGGTCCGAATGGTGCGGGGAAATCGACGTTACTATCGATGGTAAGCCGCCTACTAGATGGGGATACGGGCGAAGTACTATTAGATAAAAGTGATGTCCGTCGCTGGAAATCAGATGAATTTGCCAAACGTGTGTCAATTCTAAAGCAATCAAACTTTATGAATGTGCGTTTAACGATTCGTGAGCTTGTATCGTTCGGTCGTTATCCATATTCAAAAGGTCGCCTAAATCAGGAAGATATCAAACAGGTAGATCAAGCTATTGCATACATGAATTTAGGTGATATTCAGCATAATTTCCTTGATGAATTGTCAGGTGGTCAGCGTCAGCGTGCATTTATTGCGATGGTGATTGCACAAGATACAGATTATGTATTATTAGATGAACCATTAAATAACTTAGACATGAAGCACTCCGTACAGATCATGAAAATTTTACGTAAGTTGGTAGATGAACTTGGTAAAACAGTTGTGATTGTACTACATGATATTAACTTTGCGTCTGTGTACTCAGATCGAATTGTAGCGTTAAAAGATGGTCGTGTGGTGAAAGATGGTCCGACGAATGAAATCATTAACTCACCAGCATTGAAGGAAATTTATGATATGGAAATCCCTGTACAAGAGCAGGATGGTTGCCGTATTTGTGTATACTTCAATTCCCATTCGTAATGGAGAATCAGTATGAGGAGAATCTGCGGAGGAATTATTTCAAAAATAGTTTATCTGTAGATTTTTCCTTTTCCCATAGTTGAGAAGGTTGTTGTAAAAGGGTTTTTGAAAAGGTAAAAGACTGTAAAATGTAAAAATAGGGAATTTACAATTGTTATTGACAATCATTATCAGTAGGAATATAATGAAAATGGTTCTGGTGATAATGATTATCATTTTAACGAAAATATAAAAGGTATACAAGGAGAGTAAAACAGAATGAAAAACTGGAAATTACTTAGCGTGATTTTAGCAATGTTAGTATTCGTATTAGCAGCTTGTGGATCTTCTGATGAGGAAGTAAAAGAAGAGACAAAAACAGGCTCAGATGCACAAACTGAAGAGCAAACAGATGCAGAAGAAAGTGCATACCCTGTAAAAATCGAGTCGACAATCGAAGGTTATGAACCTGTAACTTTTGAAAAAGCACCAGAAAAAATCGTCGTTTTTGACCTTGGTTTCTTAGATACATTAACAGCTTTAGGTGTTGAAGCTGACGGTGTTCCAACATCAAAATATACAGGTGAATTAGAGAAATATAACAATGATTCATATACAAAAATTGGTTCATTAAAAGAACCTGATTTCGAAACAATTTATTCATTACAACCAGATGTAATTTTCATTTCTGGTCGTCAAGCGGACTTTAAAGAGCAATTAGAAGAAATCGCACCGGTCGTATTCGTAGGTACTTCTAGCGAAGATTATTGGAATACATTCTTAGCTTCTACAAAAATCGCTGCTGATTTATTCGATGCTCAAGAAGAAGTAGATGCAAAAGTAGCTGACATTGAAGCAGCAGTTGAAGAAGCAAAAACAATCTCTGCAGAAGCAGGCAAAGCGTTAGTAACACTTTACAGTGGTACATTATCTGCTTACGGTCCTGATGCAGGTTCACGTTACGGCTTCGTACACAGCTTATTAGGTTTTGAATCAGCTGATACAGCTTTAGAAAACTCAACACACGGTCAACAAGTTGACTTAGAGTACTTAGTAAAAGTAAACCCAGATGTAGTTTTCGTAGTAGATCGTACACAAGTTTCTGCTGAAGAAGGTACAGTAGCGACTGAAGAATTCTTTAACAATGAATTAGTAAACAAAACAACTGCTGCACAAAACGGCAAAATCATTTTCTTAGATGGTGTTAACTGGTATGTAGCTAACGGTGGTTTAAACACAGAGTTAGCAAAAGTTCAAGAAATTATCGATGAACTAAAATAATGACTAAAGGGGGTGTCTAGAAAGTAAAAACTTTCCGGACATCCCTTTTTTAAAAAAAAGGAGCGATTAGGTATGTTTGTACAAATGCGTCGATGGACGGTAACAGAAGGCAATAGTGATAAGGTATTGGAGCGCTTTAAAAAGAAGCCAGGACAAGGACCATCTCTCGTTGAGCAACGTGAAGGTTTTTTAGGTCGTGAGCTATTGGTGAAAAAGGTACGCCGCGGTGAGGAAGAAGTGGTGATGATGGTTCGCTGGGAGTCAGAAGAAGCATGGAAGGCATGGGAGAAGAGTCCTGAACATATCGCCGGTCATAAAGCAAAGCTAAAAGAAGGTAAGCCTGAAAAGCCAGCATATATTCTTAATATGGAACATGCGAACTACATTGTTGTTGAATAAGCAATTATTTAATACAAATAATACATTTTTAAAGAAAACGTCCTTTCTTTATAGGGCGTTTTTTGTTATATATGAAGTGATTAGAGAATACTACATAATAGGTGATGATATGGTGAAAAAATGGCATGTATATTTAGCGATGGTAGGTTTTTTGTTATTTGTGACATTACTGTTTACGTATGAGAACTTACAAAAGTTCGATGAACAAATGGCATCGCTTTTGTATGGAAACGCAATATTAGAAGCATTTCATTATTTTGGAGATACGAAGATCGTCGTAATTGCTGCAGCGCTTCTTATTATTTGGCGAGCTTTTCGCCAAGATATCCGTGGGATGGTATTCGTGCTCTTAGGGATAGGTGGTGGCTATTTACTCAATCAAGTGATGAAACGTGTAGTGGAACGTCCACGACCAGAACTGCCAGATCAGCTCACATCCTATAGTTTTCCATCTGGGCATACGATGTTAAGCTTGCTACTCCTATTGATTATTGCTTATTTTATCACGCAAAAAATGCGTAATACAGGGCAGCAACGAATCGTTTGGGGAATTGCTCTTATTTGTGCGGTCGGTACAGGTTTGTCCCGTGTTGCAACAGGGAACCATTTTGCGACAGACGTGTTTGCTGGTTGGGGTCTAGCCTATGCATGGTTTATATGGATTGTTTGGTGGTATGAATCGAAGAAAGGGAAGTTCATTTAGGCACTCTTGATGAGTGTCTATTTTTTTGTTTAGGGGACGCTTGAATTTCGCCTAGTGGATGATGATGGTAGGAAACAAGTATCGACGTTTAGACAAAAGTGCTATTCCTTCTCCTTCCTACGTGTAGCAAGCGCACTAACCAATCAAATTGGTTGTTTGTTCTTTGAATTCAGAAATTTCTTGAAACTAAATGTGTTATCAAACGTATAGTAGGTAATTACATAATTTGGGGGTGGTTAAATGCTTTTTGGTTTTTCACTCGCTACTGTTTATTTAACGATATTAATTGTTATTGGATTAGCCACAATCCTGTATTTATTTTTTGCTGATGTAGCTGATGGCGTAGCAGAAGGGATACCGTTTTTTGACCCAGCTATTATGTTAGCTTTTATTACGATTACAGCAGCAGGTGGCTATTTGTTGGAGAAATTTGCAAATTTGTCTCATGTATTCGTTCTTTTGCTAGCATTGTTTATTTCATTCGTTAGTACAGCTCTTCTTTATTATTTTTTCCTCGTACCACTTCGTTCAGCAGAAACATCTCTAGCTTATACAGATGAATCACTTGCTGGTCAGACTGGGAGAGTGATTACACCGATTCCTATAGATGGTTTTGGTGAAATCCTTATTGAAACGGCTAGCGGTATTATTAATAAACGTGCGGCAAGCTATAATCACGTGGAAATACCGTACGATGAAGAAGTGTTAGTAATCGAGGTGTTAGATGGTACGGTTTATGTACAGGTATATGAAACTGTTTTTCCAAAAATTTAAGGGGGCGTTTGAATGTTAGGCGTTATTATTGCAATTGCGGTTGTTTTGTTTTTACTTGTTGCAATCGCAGCAGTTTACGTAGCGAAGTATAAAACAGCAGGTCCAGATGAAGCATTAATTGTCACGGGGAGCTATTTAGGAAGTAAAAATGTACATACGGATGAGGCGGGCAATAAAATTAAAATCATTCGTGGTGGTGGTACCTTCGTATTTCCAGTGTTTCAACAATCAGAGCCGTTATCCTTGCTTTCGAGTAAATTAGAAGTGACCACACCGGAAGTATATACGGAGCAAGGGGTACCTGTTATGGCAGACGGTACAGCGATTATTAAAATCGGTAGCTCCATTTCGGAAATTGCAACAGCCGCTGAGCAGTTTTTAGGGAAGGATAAGCACGAACGTGAAGCAGAGGCGCGTGAAGTGTTGGAAGGTCATTTACGTTCGATTCTAGGTTCGATGACGGTGGAAGAGATTTATAAAAACCGGGATAAATTTTCGCAGGAAGTACAGCGTGTTGCCTCTCAGGATTTAGCGAAGATGGGGCTTGTTATTGTATCGTTTACGATTAAAGATGTACGAGATAAAAACGGTTACTTGGAATCACTCGGGAAGCCGCGCATTGCCCAAGTAAAGCGGGATGCAGATATCGCAACGGCGGAGGCAGAGAAAGAAACACGTATTCGCCGCGCCCAAGCAGATCAAGAAGCGCAAAGAGCGGAGTTAGAACGTGCAACGGAAATTGCAGAGGCCGAAAAGGAAAATCAATTAAAGGTAGCGGAATTCCGTCGTGAGCAGGACATTGCTAAAGCACGTGCTGACCAAGCGTATGATTTAGAGCAGGCACGAGCAAAGCAAGAAGTAAAAGAGCAGGAAATGCAAATTAAAATTATTGAACGTCAAAAGCAAATCGAGCTAGAAGAGCGTGAAATTTTACGTCGCGAGCGTCAATATGATTCAGAGGTCAAGAAAAAGGCAGATGCAGAGCGTTATGCGATTGAGCAACAAGCGGCAGCAGACAAAATGAAGCAAATGGCGCAAGCAGAAGCAGAAAAATACCGTATTGAGGCACAGGCACAAGCTGAGGCAGAGCGTATTCGTTTAGACGGGATTGCAAAAGCAGAGGCTGAAAAAGCACAAGGGACGACAGAAGCTGAAATTATTCGCTTACGCGGTTTAGCTGAGGCCGAAGCGAAGCAAAAAATTGCAGAAGCGTTTGAGCAATACGGGCAGGCAGCCATTTTAGATATGATTATTCGTATGCTACCAGAATATGCGAAGCAAGTAGCGACACCATTATCCAATATTGATAAAATTACCGTTGTCGATACAGGTAGTGGCTCAGGTGGCGGAGCCAATAAAGTGACGTCTTACACAACCGACTTAATGGCAAGCCTACAAGAAAGCTTAAAGGCATCATCCGGTATTGATATGAAACAACTGATTGAAAGTTATGTAGAAAAGAAATAACAGACATAGAAGGGTGTCCAGAAAAGTAAAAACTTTCTGGACACCCTTTCACTTTATATATCATCTTAAAATTTTCGACAGTGACTGGTCAAAACAATCCCGTGTCAGCAAAAACCTGCCTTATCTAGTCAAAAGCCTGCAGTGAACCTTTAAAAAACATGTATTTTTAGCCGAAATACAAGCAAAGGAGACGAGAAGCTGGCAAACTGGAGGCTAATTTTTAAAGTTAATCGTGATGCTATAACATCAAAATGTACATAGATAGTTAATAAAAGTTGGTTAATAACATAATATATTTCTTGCTTAAAAAAAATTGCGCTAAGGAAACATTGTGTATATAATACAATTAATAAAACTAACAGATAGAAAGGGAAATACAGAATGGATGAAAATGTACTGTTAGCAATGGGACTAACCTTGTTTGCAGGGCTTGCAACAGGTGTTGGTAGTTTAATCGCGTTTTTTACGACGCGTACAAATACGAAATTTTTATCTATCGCCCTGGGATTTTCTGCAGGTGTTATGATTTATGTTTCCCTAATTGAAATTTTTGTGAAAGCAAAAGATTCGCTAGTCTTTGCACTAGGAGAGAAGCAAGGGTACTGGATGACGCTTGTAGGGTTCTTTGGTGGGATGGTAGTGATTGCATTAATTGATAAGTTTATTCCGAATAAAACAAATCCGCATGAAGTGAGAATGGTTGAGGATATTAATAAGGCTGAAACAAAGATTGCGGATGCAGATAAATTAATGAAAATGGGAACATTTACAGCGCTAGCGATCGCGATCCATAATTTCCCGGAAGGTATTGCCACCTTTATGTCCGCATTGCAAGATCCTAACCTTGGGATTGCGATTGCGATTGCCGTAGCTATTCATAATGTACCAGAGGGGATTGCTGTAGCTGTACCTATTTTTTTTGCAACGGGCATTCGTATGAAGGCATTTAAGCTGTCTTTATTGTCGGGGTTAGCTGAACCACTAGGGGCCATTGTAGCTTATTTAATTTTAATGCCGTTTTTAACGGATGTCATGTTTGGGGTTATTTTTGCGGGAGTGGCAGGGATTATGGTATTTATTTCATTGGATGAATTACTGCCGGCAGCCAAAAAATATGATGAAACACATTTATCCATATACGGTTTAGTAGCAGGAATGGCTGTTATGGCAGTTAGTTTAGTGTTGCTTGCGTGAAAAAGGGTGTCCAGAAAGTGAAAACTTTCCAGACACCCTTTCACTTTCTAAGAAATGTTGCTCCTACAGTGGTTGCAGTCATATACGAGCATCCTCATCACAAATGAAGCGTCTTCAATGTTAAGATGCAGACGTTACATTTTCGGAAGCTACTGTAAATACTGTATTGACATAATTTTTATTTTCAAGCTCATCAATGACCGCGACGGCAAAGTCTGCATAGCTAAGATAACTATTAAACTGAGAATTTACGACGAGGCGTTCACGACCAATAATATAATGACCTGTACGTGGGCCTTCTGAATCAAAGATGACAGACGGGCTTAAAAATGTCCATTGAATAGAGGAGTTTTGCAAGTCATGTAAATTTTGGAGTTGGTAATGCGCGGATTCACGTAAGTGTTCCGGAAACTCTTGGTGTTCCATTAAACGAATGGTATGATCTTGATCAATATATAAGCAACCAGAGCTACCTACGACAAATAGCTTTTTATTTGTCCCTTCTAAGAGTGAAATGAGGTGTTTACCTGCCTTTACATGCAAGTGAGCTTCACCAGTAGATGGGGCAAATGCATTAATCAGCACATCAAACGGCTCGATATCTTCCTTTGTTAAATGGAAAAGATCTTTTTCCATTGTTTTCACGTTACGCATTCTTAAATTGGCTTTGTTTATGACAATGGCAGTTACATCATGTTCTCTCATTCGTGCCTCACGTAGAATATGGCTACCTGCTCTACCGTTAGCAGCAATTAAACCAATCTTCATGTTCCATTTCCCCTTTCCTGTGTGGTAATTCTAAGTATACAACAAAAATAGCTCTAAAATGCATGGTTTAGCTATAAAAATCGAAAAATTCATACTTTTGACGTAAAGAAAGCTAACGCGGAAATAAAAAAATCGCCTTCAGAGGAAGGCGATTTGATTACATTAATGATTGAACAACAATACCATGTTGATCGGCTTTTGTTAAGATGACTTTATGTTCAGGGAATTTCTTCGCCATATCAGCGACAAAATGCTCTGCAATAGTAGTTGGTACTAAAGAAATAAGTGTTGGGCCTGCTCCGCTTAATGCTGTTCCGTAAGCGCCGTTTTCTTTCGCAGCTACATGGATTTCATGGAAAGCAGGGATGAGCTGAGCACGGAATGGTTCATGGAATAAATCATTTTCCATATAATGGCCCATACGTTCGTAATCCCCGGCAATGAGTGCAGCAGCTAACATATTCGCATTCGCACTTGCGCGTACCGCATAACTACGATCAAATTGTTCAGGCAAGACACCGCGTGCTTCCGCTGTTTTTAACTCTACATTCGGAATGTACACAACAAATGCAGCATCTACTTCCTGCACATGGATAGTATCGACAATACCGTTTTCATCCATTGCAGATACGGTTAAGCCGCCTAGTACTGAGGCTGTCGCATTGTCTGGGTGTCCTTCAATTTGAGAAGAGATATTTAATTTATCTTGTGTTGATAAATTTAAATTACATACGATATTCGCTAATTCAATTGCACCAACAATCGCAGCAGCACTACTACCTAGACCGCGTGCAAGTGGTAGCTCACTTGTCATTTCAACACGACATGGGGGTAGCTCTTTACCAAACTTTTCTGCTACATCACATGCAATTTGATAAATTAAATGGTTTTCAACGGTTGTATCGTTTGGGACATTGTCACCTGTGTGAATAAATGCCCATTCGTCCGCTAGAGATACTGTTAAATTTAAGTAGAGTGATAAACCTAACCCGATCGAATCAAAGCCAGGCCCTAAATTTGCAGTACTCCCAGGAACTGTAATTTGCCACTTCATTACAGAATGCCCTCGATATACGCACGGATTTCTTGTTCATCATTTTTCAGTGATACAAGATCAACTGTGGAAACGCTCATTGCTGTGTCAGGGTCTTTTAAGCCGTTACCAGTGAATACTGTCACAACTTGGCTACCAGCAGGGATTTTGCCTGCTTTTACGGATTTAATCACACCTGCAAGAGATGCTGCTGAACCTGGTTCAACGAAAATCCCTTCTTTACCAGCGATTAATTTGTACGCTGCTAAAATTTCTTCGTCTGTTACCATGTCAATAATACCACCAGACTCATCACGAGCTGCTTCAGCTAGTTTCCAGCTAGCAGGGTTACCGATACGGATCGCTGTTGCTACTGTTTCTGGGTTGGCGATTGGCTCACCTTTTACGATAGCTGCAGCACCTTCTGCTTCGAAGCCGAACACTTTTGGTAAACCAGTCCCTTTTGCGTCATTGTACTCTTTAAAGCCTTTCCAGTAAGCTGTGATGTTACCAGCATTACCAACAGGGATACATAAGAAGTCTGGTGCTTTGCCTAAAGAATCCACGATTTCAAATGATGCTGTTTTTTGCCCTTCAATACGATATGGGTTTACAGAGTTTACTAAAGAGACAGGGGTTGTTTCTGATACTTGGCGCACGATATTTAAGGCATCATCAAAATTACCATCAATCTCGATAATTTTTGCACCATACATACAAGCTTGTGCCAATTTCCCAAGTGCTACTTTCCCTTTTGGAATGACAACGATAGACTGGATGCCAGCACGCGTTGCATAGGCTGCAGCAGCTGCTGAAGTGTTACCTGTAGAAGCACAAATAACGCATTTCGAGCCGTCTTCTACTGCTTTTGCAACAGCAAATACCATACCACGGTCTTTGAATGAGCCAGTTGGGTTTGCGCCTTCAATTTTACCGTAAAGTTCGATACCGAGTTCTTTCGATAAATTCACTAAGTGTACAAGTGGTGTATTGCCTTCATTTAATGTTAAAGCAGGTGTATTTTCATTAACGGGTAAAAACTCTTTATATTCTTCGATTAAACCTTTCCACATAACAAGTTAAGCTCCTTTTGTGCTCACTGGATGAACAATTGTTTTTATATAAAAGACATTTTACTCCTACATAAATTCCATTTCAATAGGAAAACTATAAATAGTCTAAACAATTCGATATTTCAAGTTTTCATTGTCACTTTATTGAAACAAATGTATAGTGATTATGTAACGTCAAGTGTAAAGACAGGTGATAGAAGAGTGGAAAAAATAATAAGAAATGACAATACGGCTACAAATACAACGTCTATTTCTCGCAATAAATTACTCGGTGTTGCGGGTGTGGGGTGGATGTTTGATGCAATGGATGTCGGCATTTTATCGTTTGTTATTGCAGCGCTAACTGTCGATTGGGGATTAACCCCTGTTGAAAAGGGTTGGATCGGTAGTGTGAACTCCATCGGTATGGCGGTCGGTGCATTACTATTCGGCGTGCTAGCAGATAAAGTAGGGCGTAAACAAATTTTTATGTGGACGCTCGTATTATTTTCTGTTGCGAGTGGATTATCCGCATTTGCGACAACGTTAACAGTCTTTTTACTGTTACGCTTTTTAATTGGTATGGGGCTTGGTGGAGAGTTACCGGTTGCTTCCACACTCGTATCAGAAAGTGTCAAGGCAGAAGAGCGCGGCCGAGTAGTCGTGCTACTCGAAAGTTTTTGGGCGGCCGGTTGGTTAATTGCTGCTATTATTTCGTACTTTGTTATACCGGCGGATTTTTGGCCGATTGAAGGCTGGCGAGTAGCATTATTAATTACAGCGATTCCTGCCTTTTATGCGATTTATATACGCATGAAATTACCAGATTCACCGCAATTTACAGTGAGTGCAGAGGCCAAAAAACGTTCTATCTTTCAAAACATTCGTGATGTATGGGCAAAAGAATATGCTAAATCGACCTTCATGATGTGGGTGCTATGGTTTGCAGTTGTATTTTCTTACTATGGCATGTTTTTATGGCTACCGACGGTCATGGTCGATAAAGGATTCGATTTAATAGCGAGCTTTAAATATGTGTTAATCATGACACTTGCTCAATTACCAGGATATTTTACAGCGGCATGGTTTATCGAAAAGTTTGGTCGTAAATTTGTCCTTGTTACTTATTTAATAGGGACTGCAGCAAGCGCATTTGTTTTTGGTAATGCTGAAACGGTTGGGGTACTACTCGCTTCGGGTATGTTATTATCATTCTTTAACTTAGGCGCATGGGGTGCTTTGTATGCGTATACGCCTGAGCAATATCCAGCTATTATTCGCGGGACAGGCGCAGGGATGGCAGCATCCGTCGGGCGTATTGGCGGAATTTTTGGTCCGTCACTTGTCGGTGTTATGTTAGCTAAAGGCTATGATTACGGTGCAATTTTTGCCGTTTTTTGTGTGGCGATTTTAATCGGCGTAGCAGCGGTTGTCCTGTTAGGGAAAGAAACAAAGCAAACAGAGTTACGTTAACTTAAAGTAAGGGAGGAGGTTGTTCGTAAGGGCGACTTCTTTCTTTTTTTATCGTCAGTTGTAAAGTGTATTAACTTAATAGGATTACTCAAAAAATATTAATTCTTTTAGGTTTTAAAAATGCTAACTGAATTTTTGTCAATTTTGTATCTAAATCAGTTTTGTTTGTTAGAGCATTAAAGTTTTTTCAGAAAAGTCATTGTATTCAATCAATATTCATGTTAATGTATTTTTTATTATATGGAACATAGCGTATGTCGAATTAACATCACTGAGACCATTTAACTATTGAAGAAGGAAGGAATTGAAGTATGAGTATTTGTGATAGTATTAAGAAGAAGTACATAAGACTATCAAAGGGTCAACGGAAAGTAGCACAATTTGTCATTGACAATCCTAACATTATTGCAACACAAGTAGCTTCTGAAGTAGGGCGACAAGCGGGTGTTAGTGAATCAACTGTTATTCGTTTCTGCTATGCAATGGATCTATCTGGATTTAGTGAGCTACAACAAAAAGTAAAAGAGTACTTAATTGAAAAAGATGGAGTTGCACCTGTTACAACGAAAGCACGTGCCATCAAAAAACAGAATATTCCTTGTAATGAAGTAATGTCAAGAGACATAGACAGCATCGTCAATACAATGCAAAAAATGCATGAGCAAAACTTTAATGAAACAATTGATCTTCTACATAATGCAAACCGTATTTTTATACTAGGTGTTAGAAGTTCAGCACCTGCTGCACTTTGGTTGTATAATAACCTTGCATCTTATCGTAATGATGTACAGTTAATGAGTTATAATACAGAAAAAATTGCTATCGATTTAACACAAATGAACGAACAATCTGTACTGTTTGTCGTCGGCGTAAATGAGCAACAGGATGATGTGATGGCTGTCGTCGAGTTAGCAAAACGTAAAAAAGTGAAGCTTGTAGCGATTACAGATAATGTACCATGTCCACTGCAAAAGCAAGCAGATTTATTGCTTACAACGGGTACATCGGAACACAACGTTATGTTATGTGATATTGCTGTGTTTTCATTGCTTCATTCCATTGTAGAGTGTATGATTATGCAATATAAAGAATACTATACATTAGCACGCACTCAAAGTACACACAATATTCCGAATTCGTTAATAGAGTGGGTATAAAAAACTCGGTATTTTCATCAATGAAAATACCGAGTTTTTTGATTTGTAATTGACATGTAATCTAAGCGTGAAAGTTTGTTTCACAATAAAAGAAACCTAGTCTAGTATAACGATTAATTCATGAAAATTTTGCTATAGTATAGTTCGTCGAATGTTTCGTTTTGTAGTTTAAAGGCATTTTTACGTGTACCTTCACAAACATAACCGTGTTTTTCAAATAATGATCGTGCATGTTCGTTATGTGCTAGAATTTGTACTTCTAAACGTTGAATGTCATGCTCTTTTGCCCATCTTTCTGCCTGTGTTAGCAAGGCTGAGCCAATACCCGTACGTTGGAATGCTTGTGCAACACCAATGCGTAGCGAAGCCACATGCTTTGTACGTGCCGAGATGTTCCCGTTAATCAGTGTGTATCCTGCAAATTCGCCATTTACGATACAAAGTAAAATCGTGCTCGTTTTTACTTTGCGCCATTCCATCATTGCTTTACGTAATTTTTGAACGGTTAAATTTTGTTCATTCGCATTAAAATACTCGAAATCGCATTCACTAAAAATCGTTTCTTGCAGGTTGATGAATGCGCGGGCATCATCTGTTTCGATGTTACGAATAATATATGTTTGATTATTTGTTCCATCTTCTGTGTCCCCATTATTATTTTTTTGGAGGCGTGAGAAAGTGACGGAACGTCCTAATTTCACGTCAACTACATTATATTCCGCATTTAGCCAAGCTAAATAATGTGTTAGCGGCGGCTTCGTTTTCTTCCACCAACTCAAATTTAAGTATGCCGCATTTGGTAGGCCTTGACCCATAATGTTTTCGATTGCTTCATATGTAAGGGTCATTTCAGATTGAGTAGAATTTTGGAAGAACTCAGCTAATGGAATATATTTTTTATCCATTTTCTTCGTCATAATATTCCTCGTTTCTCTAAGGTGAAAATTATATAATTTTGTTATAAATAATATATTTTTAATAAATTTAAGTAAGCACCTTCGTATTCTAACATTTTATCATAATAAAATACTATAGGATAATAAAAAATATAAAGAAGAGATTGTTGTTTTTTGTCGAAAATAAGGCGAAGAGCCGCGAAATAGAAAGTTCTATTTTTAATCACGCATTGAGATGTGATAAAATGTATTCGGTAAATATAAGTAAGTTGAACAATTTAGGAGGAAATGAAATGAGCAAAGTAGTAGTGTTTGGACACAAAAATCCAGATACAGATACAATTACATCAGCCATTGTATATGCATACTTAAAACAACAATTAGGTGTAGATGCAGAGGCGGTACGTCTAGGTGAAGTGAATAATGAGACAAAATTCGCGTTAGAAAAATTTGGTTTTGAAGCACCGCGCTTAATTGGCAATGTAAAAGAAGAGGCAGCAAAAGTAATTTTAGTTGACCATAACGAGTTCCAACAATCTGCTGATGGCATTGAGGAAGTTCAAATTACAGAAGTAATCGATCATCACCGCATTGCTAATTTCCAAACAGCTGATCCACTTTACTTCCGTGCAGAGCCAGTTGGCTGTACAGCAACAATTTTAAATAAAATCTTTAAAGAAAATGGTGTGGAAATTCCAGCAAATATTGCAGGACTGATGCTTTCTGCTATCGTTTCAGATACACTTTTATTCAAATCGCCAACGTGCACAGAACAAGATGTACAAGCGGGGAAAGAATTAGCTGAAATTGCAGGGGTAGATGCTGCTGAGTATGGTTTAGCTATGTTAAAAGCAGGTGCTGATCTGTCAGATAAATCTTTAGAAGACTTATTATCGTTAGATGCAAAAGGCTTCGAGTTTGGCGAATACAAATCAGTTGTAGCGCAAGTAAATGCAGTTGATATCGAAGATGTGTTAGGCCGCCAAGAAGAGTTAGTAAACTTACTAAATAAAAATGTAGCGGATAATGGCTTAGATTTATTCTTCTTTGTTGTAACAGATATTTTAAACAATGATTCAACGGCTGTAGCGGTTGGGCAAGTAGCAGAAGCTGCTGCGAAAGCATTTGGTGCTGAAATCGTAAACGGTCGCATCGCTCTACCAGGTGTTGTATCTCGTAAAAAACAAATCGTTCCGGTATTAACGGAGAACCTGAAATAATTTGAAAAGAGGGTGCTTTAAGCATCCTCTTTTTGTGTCCCTCTAATCTAAATGTTTCTTTTTGAGTTTTAACGGGTAAACAGCGGGCCCTTCTATGACATTGCCATGCTCGTCGAAGCGTGAGCCGTGACAAGGGCAATCCCATGTGTTATCTCCTTCATTCCAACGTGTCCGACAACCTAAATGCGTACATTTGGGCGCATCCATTCGAGCCAAATGACCATTCAAAAATTCTACCCCTATAAATCCAGCTGTTTTAAAGCTTTGTTGCCATGCTTGCAATGTCATATGGCGAGTTGGAACATATAAGGCTTTTGCTATATGATCTTCCTTCTGGATATAGCTAGTCAGTAATTCTCCTGCCACAAGGGAATTAGATAAGCCCCATTTATCGTAACCTGTGGCAATATAAATGGAAGAGTCTGATTCAAGAGGTCCTACATATGGAATTTTATCGGGCGTTTGTACGTCTTGTGCACTCCAATAAAATGTTGGGAGTCCGCTCAAATGGAACGTCGTCTGTAATTCTTTTTCAAACGTGTCATAGTAAATAGCTGTTTCTGTTTTCGTACCAGCAAGGTGGTTGCTGCCACCGTAGAGCAAATATAGTGTGTTATGGATAGAAGCAGTACGAATTGTTCGAACAGGTTTATCGATGCTAATATATTGTCCTTCTAGCGATTCATGTACCGGTATAGCGGTCAAGTACGAGCGATTAATTGCTAGCTTGGAACTATACAGGCGTTGTAAAGACGTAATCGGATAATGGGAACAAATGAGGAGTTGCTCAAATAGAATACGTACCCCATTTTCAAGCTCAATAAATTGTTCCGTAATTGTTGTAGCTCTTGAAGACGTATAAATCCTGGCACCTGCTTGCTGCGCTTCCTTTGCTAAAAAAGTAAGGACTTCGACAGGGTGAATTTGCGTTTCATTTTTAATACCAAGTGCTAATGTGACGGGGATTGGTAACTCTGTTTCAGCTGTAGCAAAAGCTTCAATTCCTATCTGTTCATAACGATTATACTCCTGCTGTAATTGCTTTTTGCCATCTTCTGTCGTTGTATAAACGAATGAAGTAGCTGATTGAAATAAGGAGCTTGGAAGTTGTTCCTTAAAAGAGGCAATGGCTTGTTGATTGGCTTGATAATATAACTTGGCTTCTTCTAATTCGAATCCAGCATATTTGTTGCTATGCTGAATGGTTAGTTTTCCTGTCGAATAGGCAGTCGTTCCTAATCCGATATTTTCCTGTGCTTCAATTAATAAAACATCCACACCTGCCTTTGCCAATAAATAGGCGCTATATATTCCTGTTAAGCCCCCTCCCACAATACAGACTGTGCATTGGCTATCCTCTTCTAAAGGAGTTGTTGTCATTAATGTTTGCTCATGTAACCAAACGGACTTTTCGATTGTTCTCGCCCTCTCTCGTTTTTAAACCCAGTATTGGAAAGATCGGATGACAATATTCATAAGACTTATCGATTGTAAGAGCTTACATATCCTCGTTACAATAGATAATGAAGGGGGGCGCTAGCATGAAAATTGAAGTATGGTCAGATTATGTATGCCCATTTTGTTATATTGGCAAAAGGCAACTGGAAAAGGCGATTAAGCAATCAGGATATGAGGGTCAAATTGAAGTGGAATATAAAAGCTTTCTTTTAGATCCAACGACACCGATTGATGCAGAAGAGTCTATTTATACAGCGCTAGCTCGTAAATACAATTTGTCTGAAAAAGAAGCGAAAAATATGACAGCAAATGTAGCTGTTCGTGCAAAAGAAGTAGGACTAGATTATAATTTCGACGAGATGAAAACAGCGAATACGACAGCTGCACATCGTTTAGCCAAATTAGCCATGGCGCAAGGAAAAGAGGAGGCATATAATGAGCGTCTTATGAAAGCTTACTTTTTAGAGGGGGAGGCAATTGGACGTCATGATGTGCTAAAGCAGTTAGCGAAAGAAGCTGGTCTTGAGATGGACGCAGTAGAGCGAGTGTTAACAAGTAATCAATATGAAGAAGCGGTTGAACAAGATATTTATGAAGCACAGCAAATTGGTGTGCGCGGCGTGCCATTTTTTGTTGTGAACAATAAATACGGGATTTCAGGTGCGCAACCACAACCATTATTTGAACAAACCATTGAACAAGCAGCATCAGAAGCAGGCTTAAAAAAGTCCATTCAAATCGTAGGTGAAAACGGTCCTGTTTGTTCAGATGGACAATGTGACATATAAATTCAGTCTAAAGTAGTAGAGTAACTAACTTGAAAAAAGTAAGTTGCTCTATTATTATAAAAGAGTATCTCGAATTCGAGATAAAAACTGTGATGATAAGGAGATTCAAATAAATGACAAACGTATTAGTAGTGAAAGCAAACAACCGCCCAGATGGTGTATCAACAAAAATGTATGAAACATTTGTTGCAGAAGCAGCAAAAGTAGAAGGGGTTAACCTTTCAACATTTGATGTATTTGAAGAAAACTTACCGTACTTTGGTCAAGAATTATTTAACGCTTTTGGTAAAGCACAAGCTGGTGAAGCATTAAGCGACATCCAAAACGCTTCTTTAGCAGCATTTAACAAATCACGTGAAGTATTATCAGCTGCAGATGTAGTTGTATTTGCATTCCCATTATGGAACTTAACAATTCCAGCCGCATTACAATCATTCGTTGACTATACTTATGGTGCAGGCTATTCATTTAAATATGATGAAAATGGTAACTTAGTCAGCTTAATGACAGACAAAAAATACATCGTATTATCAGCACGTGGTGGCATTTACTCAACACCAGAAACGGCACCAATGGAAATGGCTGCAACTTACATTAACACTGTTATCGGTGGTGTATTCGGCATGCAAAAAGTGGACGAGGTAATTATCGAAGGTCACAATGCCAACCCAGCAGAAGCAGAAAACATCATCGCAGCTGGTTTAGAAAACGTAAAAGCAGCAGCACAAAAATTAGCAACAGTAACGGCGTAATTAGAAAAGAGTATATTTAAAAGACTTCCTATTCTTTTAGAATCAGGAAGTCTTTTGTTTGTAATAGAGTAAAAATTAGTGATGAAGGGGGATATCAATCCATGATTTAGTGACTCGTGCGAATAGTTATTGAAACAACATGTTTGTATAAAGTATGTTTCTTTGACCGTTTTTCCGTTCTCTTGTTATTAGGTGTAAGTTTCTTTTTAATAGCTATTTAATGCAACTAAAACCGTAATTTGAATATTTTCATCAATAATCGTACCATTTGCTTCGATTAATGCATTGTATGTAAGACCGAAATCTTTGCGGTTAATGACTGTGGAACAAGTAAATACATGCGTTTCTGTATTCCATTCCGTCTGTTTTTTCTCTTTATAAAGAACATCAAATGTAACACTTTTTGTTACATTTTTAATAGTCAAATCTCCTGTTAGCGTGTATAATTCTTCATCGCTAGGGATAAGATCTGTTTTTGTGAAATAGATTTTAGGGAATCGGTCAGCATCAAAAAAGTCCGCTGAAATTAAATGTTGATCACGTGCTAAGTCGCGTGTAGAAATACTTGCTACATCAATTTCAATTTCGATTTTACTTGCATGAAGTTCCTGAATAGTAGGTGCTTCGATTTTAGCTGTATATGAGCCGAATGTACCTTTTACTTTTGAAATTTTCATATGACGAACAGAAAAACCGATTTCTGAATGTGCCATATCAACAGTAAAATGTGCCATAAAGAACCCTCCCTTACATGTTTTTGTAATAAATGATAAATTAAATGTGAAAATTACTCAATAATTATACATAAAATAGCATTGTTGGACCTATATGTGTATGCCATTTAACATGCATAGGTAATTACTTTTAATAAGTAAATTTAAAATGGTAAACTACTGTATATACGTGTAAATGAAAATTTACTTTCACATAAAATATCGTTAAAATAAACGAGGTAGAGGTGACCTTAAATGAAAGAAACAGCATTATGTCCACGACTCGCTAAGGCGATGGAACTCATTGGGAAGCGTTGGACAGCGTTAATTATTTATCAATTATTAGGTGGACCGCAACGTTTTAATGCGATTGAGGCTGCTTTACCAATTAGTGGGCGATTGCTTTCGGAACGTTTAAAAGAGTTAGAAAAAGAGGAAATTGTCGAACGTAAAGTATATTCAGAAGTGCCGATTCGAGTGGAGTATTCTTTAACGGAGAAAGGGCGTTTTTTAGAAGGCGCTATTCGCGAAATTGAAAATTGGGCACAAAAATGGACGTAAGGAAAGGGAATGGCTTACATGACAATTGAAAAATGGGTATCGGATTTAGCTCAAATGGTGAATCCGGAAAATATTAAATGTAATGAGTCGTTAAAGCAATATACAATGACAAAACTGGGTGGCAATGCAGATGTGTTTGTTATGCCAGAGACAGAGGAAGAAGCCGCGAATATCGTCAAATATGCATACGAAAATAATGTGCCGTTGCTAATGCTAGGCAACGGTTCAAACATGGTTGTACGTGATGGCGGTGTAAGGGGCATTGTGATTCATTTTGCTAAACTTGACCGTATCGATATTGATGGTGAAATGGTGATTGCACAATCAGGTGCATTAATCAAAGAAGTATCCAAGCTTGCTGCGGCACAGGCGTTAACTGGCTTTGAATTTGCTTGTGGTATTCCAGGTTCAATTGGCGGTGCCATGGCAATGAATGCGGGTGCATACGGCGGAGAAATTAAAGACGTTATTGTAGATTGTACAGTATTAACGCCAACAGGCGAACGAATCGTATTATCTAAAGATGAATTAGAATTAGCATACCGTAAAAGTGTTATTGCGAAAAAAGGCTATTATGTGCTAAATGCGAAATTTCAATTAGCAAAAGGGGATCAGGAGGCAATTGATGCCAAAATTGCAGATTTAACATTCCAACGTGAGTCAAAGCAACCTCTCGAATATCCATCGGCAGGAAGTGTATTTAAACGCCCGCCAGGTTACTTTGCAGGGAAACTCATTCAGGATAGCCAATTACAAGGTAAAGGTGTTGGTGGAGCAGAAGTGTCCACAAAACATGCAGGCTTCATCGTTAATAAAAATAATGCAACAGCAACAGATTATATTGAAACGATTCATATGGTGCAACGGGTCGTCAAAGAAAAGTTCAATGTTGATTTAGAACTAGAAGTAAAAATTGTCGGAGAAGATTAATAATAGCCCTGCTACTTTATGTGGCGGGCTTTTTTAGCGTATAAGTGTATAAAAAAGATACTATCTTTCTAAAGGAGAAAAAGTAATGAAATTTATATCATGGAATGTAAATGGCATCCGTGCTTGTATTAAAAAAGGTTTTTTAGATTATTTTCATCAAATGGATGCCGACTTTTTTTGTATTCAAGAAACGAAATGCCAAGCTGGACAAGTAGATTTACAGCTAGCGGGCTATTATCAGTATTGGAATTATGCACAGAAAAAAGGTTATTCGGGAACAGCCATTTTTACAAAATATGAGCCCCTAAGCGTATCGTATGGCGTCGGTGATGAGGAGGCAGAAGCAGAGGGGCGTATTATTACACTTGAATATAGCGACTTTTATGTAGTTAACGTCTATACGCCGAATGCACAGCGTGATTTAGCCCGTCTTCCGTTTCGCCTAGAATGGGAAGATAAGCTAGCAATCTATTTAAAACAACTGGATGCGAAGAAGCCTGTTATTTATTGTGGCGATTTAAACGTCGCATTTCAAGACATCGATTTAAAAAATGCAAAGGCAAACCAAGGGAATTCGGGTGTTACGATTGAAGAGCGTGGGAAAATGGCGGATTTGCTAGCAGCAGGCTTTACCGATTCATTCCGTCATTTTTATCCGGATCGCACGGACATTTACACATGGTGGAGCTATATGGCAAAAGTGCGTGAACGGAATATTGGGTGGCGTATTGATTATTTTATTGTATCGAATCGTCTTGTTCCGCAACTGACAAAAGCACATATTCATGATCATATACTAGGGAGTGATCACTGTCCAATCGAGCTTGAAGTAGAGAGTTTGGCTATTTAAAAAGGAACAGTCCTAACACGTAGTTGTTGTAGGGCTGTTCCCTTTAGTATGTTTAGGGATTTATATTTTCACTTTAAGATTATGATTCCATGTTGCTTCGACAACGGGATACTTATAAAAGTAATTCCCAATGAGTTCAGTCATATCGATTTGAATGTCTTTGATAATCGGTTTATTTTTGAACATCGGGAAGTTACCAGCGCCTGTAGCACGGTAATTATTCATGACAACGTCGAATGTAGCATGCACATCAATAGTTTCTCCGTTATAAAGAGCTTTTGTCACACGGTTACCGCGCGGGTTTGAAATGGTGAATTCATATTCAATTCCTGCCCATAAATCATAGTTGTAAGGCTCATCTTTTGGCACTTTAAATGTAGGGCTAACGACGAGTGTATTGTTTTTAATTTCAAAATAAGTCGCACATTGCTCCAGTGCATCTAAAATATCTTGTCCTGTTAAACGCAGTACTTTTAGTGTATTCGGATAAATATAGCTACTGACAATGTCACGCATTGTTACATGTGTATTAAACCCACTGACGCCATTATGAAACAATGCTGTTGTAGAAAGTTGAGCACCAGAAGCCTCTAGTTGCACACGGTGAATAAAGTCTATAAATGGGTGTCCTTGTAAGCGTGCTTCAAATGGGTTTTCCACAAGAATCGGGGCATTGATTGTGCCGATGGTTGTATCGAGCCATTGCTCTGTTTGGTTATACAATGATTGCGCATGTGTGAGTAAAGGATAATAAGGTTTTGTTTGCGTATCTACATAATGAAGCTGTGGCTTTGCAGCAATAATGGTTTGTCCTGCTATCGTTAATTCCACTTCTGCTAAACAACTTCCTTTTGAGCCAGATTGAACAACGGGTTTACCGTGCACAAATGTAGCAATTTCTCGATGCTGATGGCCTGAAATCAATACATCAATACCATCGATTTCTTGACACATACGATAGCCCTCGTTTTCAGTACTAGTCTCTAAAACCTCACCTGTTTGTAAGTCACACTCAAAGCCACCATGATAGCTCACAATAACAATATCCGCAAGTGGACGTACCATTTCGACAGTGCTTTTTACGGCTTCAAAAGCATTGACGAACTGTAACCCTTCAATATGAGTAGGGTTTTCCCACAATGTGACAAAATGCGTTGTAGCGCCAATAAGGGCAATGCGTAACCCTGCTAGTTCTTTGAAGATATACGGTTTTGTCCAATACGTACCATCCATTGTTAAAATATTGCATGCTAGCCATGGAAAATGAGATTGCTCGATAACTTGTTGTAAATAGTCTTTGCCATAATTAAACTCGTGGTTGCCAAATACCGCTGCATCTATATGTAAGGCATTGACGGCTGTAACCATTGGATCAAGTCCTTGTTTTTTTGTGTGGTAGTAATACGTAAGTGGACTCCCTTGAATTAAATCCCCATTATCAATGAGTAAAGTGGGTTGTTGTGTTCGTTTTTGCTCAATGTATGTCGCGATTTTAGCTAAGCCAAGTGCCGTATCTGGAGGTTGCCGATAGTCGGTTGGATAAAGGTACCCATGTAGATCGCTTGTTGCTAAAATTGAAATTTTTATCATTATGACGACCCTCTTTTCTAAAGTAACATACCCATAGAATTTCTGTATGTTAATAATAGGCTAATTATTTTCAGGATTATACATAATGGCTTTGTGTTAGATAGAACGATTATGAGAAATCATTCTTTATTCGGTGCATTAATGATGGATTCACCTGATTTTTTAAATATTCAAATAAATGTTTGAATGTTTTATAGAAGTTGCATATAATAACAATCAAATGACTATTTGAATGAGGTGGGGAATTGTCAAAAGAAGTATGCGAAGTAACAGAGGTACATGGTGATGTGGTAGGACGTATCAAGCCGCAAATACCGAAACTCTCAAAAGTAGCACAATTTTTAAAAGCATTATCGGATGAAACAAGACTAAAAATTGCTTATGCATTAACGCTAGAAAACGCCCTTTGTGTATGTGATGTGGCAGAGATTATCGGTTCTTCTGTTGCGACGGCATCACATCATTTGCGCTATTTAAAAGAGCATGGTTTAGCCAAATCGTATCGTGACGGTAAGATGATCTATTATTCATTGGCAGATGATCATGTCTATCAAATTGTAACGATTGCGTATGAGCATTCCATAGAGGGGGACGAAGACGGTGCAGGAGAAGCAACAATATAGATTACAAAATTTATCTTGTGCAAGTTGTGCAGCCAAATTCGAAAAAAATATACGCGGCATTCCTACTGTACAAGATTGCCAGTTGAACTTTGGCGCAGCGAAGTTAACGGTAGTGGGAGAAGTGACGGTTGAGCAGTTAGAGGCTGCTGGAGCGTTTGATGGCATTAAAGTAACAAAAGCAGATGAACGGAAAAAAGAAGTGTTACCGTTTTACAAGCGTAAAGAAAATGTATTAGCGAGTATTTCATTGTTTTTTGTCTTAATAGGTTTAGTGTTTAGCTTGTCTTTAGGTGAAGGGAATATCACATCCAACATGCTTTACTTTATCGCCATTATAGTCGGTGGGATAAATATTTTTAAAATAGGGTTCCGTAATTTACTGCGCTTAGAGTTTGATATGAAAACATTAATGACGATTGCGATTATTGGTGCAGCAATTATTGGTGAGTGGCAAGAAGCGGCCATCGTTGTATTTCTGTTCGCGGTGAGTGAAGCACTTGAAGCCTATTCCATGAATAAAGCGCGTCAATCAATTGAAACATTGATGGAAATTGCACCCGCTGTTGCACGCATTAAACGGGCACATGGAAGCCATTATCATGAGGTGGAAATGCCAACAGATGAAATCGTTGTTGGCGATGTGATGATTGTCAAGCCAGGTCAAAAAATTGCGATGGATGGCGTTGTTATTAGCGGTTCCTCAACGGTGAATCAAGCTGCGATTACGGGGGAATCTATCCCAGTGCAAAAAGAAGAAGGGGCAGATGTCTTTGCGGGTACTTTAAATGAAGAAGGCGCATTAGAAGTGAAAGTGACGAAGCTTGTAGCGGATACAACTATCGCAAAAATTGTGCACCTTGTCGAAGAAGCACAAGCTGAAAAGGCGCCATCACAAAAGTTTGTCGATAAATTCGCTAAATATTACACGCCATTGATTATGCTCATTGCTTTGCTTGTCGCAGTTGTACCACCACTGTTTACAGGGGAATGGTCATACTGGATTTACCAAGGGCTTGCGGCGCTTGTAGTAGGGTGTCCTTGTGCACTTGTCATTTCAACACCGGTTGCGATTGTAACAGCCATTGGTCATGCGGCGAAGAAAGGTGTGCTAATTAAAGGCGGTGTTTATTTAGAGGAGCTGGCGAAAATTCAAGCTATTGCTTTCGATAAAACAGGTACTTTAACGAAAGGAACGCCAGAAGTGGTCGCAATTGTACCGACAGCATCTGTAACGGAAGAAACGTTATTGCGTAAGATCGGTGCGGTTGAAGAAAAATCACAACATCCACTTGCACGAGCGGTACTAAATAAAGTACATGAAAAACACATTAGCTGCTCAGAGCCAGTTGAATTTCGTTCGGTGACGGGTAAAGGAGCTTATGCAATAGTTGAAGGTGAAAAAATCTATGTAGGTAGCCTCAACTGGATTGAAGAAATGATACCTATTAATGCTGATATGAAGAAACAGGCAACACAGTTTGCACGTGAAGGAAAATCGGTTATTGCAGCGGCGTCAAATAAGCGATTTTTAGGTATTTTGGCGATTGCAGATCAAATACGTGCAGAAAGCAAAAATGTGATAAAATCACTGAATAAACAACAAGTGAAAACGGTTATGTTAACAGGAGATGCTGAACTTACAGCGAATGCTATCGCACAGGAGTTAGAGCTGGAGGATGTTCGTTCATCATTGCTACCAATAGAGAAGCTAAATGCCATGAAGCAATTGCAACAACAATATGGTTCCGTTGCAATGATTGGTGATGGGGTCAACGATGCACCTGCACTCGCAACTGCATCAATTGGTATTGCGATGGGCGGTGCCGGAACAGATGCAGCACTCGAAACAGCAGATATTGTATTAATGGGTGATGATTTAGAAAAATTACCGTATATGATGCGATTAAGTAAGAAAACATTATCTATTATTAAACAAAATATTGTGTTTGCTTTAGGGCTAAAAGCGATTGCTCTACTACTTGTGATTCCTGGATGGCTTACATTATGGATTGCGATTTTTGCCGATATGGGGGCAACATTACTCGTTATTGTAAATTCCTTACGGTTAATGAAAGTATCAAATTTCAATCAATAATATTAAAAAAAAGATATTTCCTTGTAAATTTTCATCTAAATAAATACGACTAGTTGAGTTCTTGATTTGATAGTTATATGATGGAATGAACGGACGTTTATTCAGAGGAAAAATGAGGCGAAGGAAATATATGGAACGACTAATGCTAGTAAATGTTACGGAGGAAATTGTTCAAGGATTAGTAAAATTTTTACTTTACGGGAATGAATACCAAACGTTTTGTCATTGTGAACAATGTATACTCGATATAACCGCCATTGCATTGAATGCATTAGCACCAAGATATGTAACGTCTTCACAGTGGCGTGATACAGTGTTTCATGAAATGAACACACCTGAACATCTAGAGGAAATTAATAAACAAATAATCCGTGCGATTCATGTCATAGGAAGCAATCCACATCATAGAAGTGAGCCGAATAAATAGCTTCGGCTCATTGTTATTTTCAGCCAACTTCTTATCCCGCATTAACAGGTACAGGATTCCCAGCTCAAGGAAGAAGAGAAGCGATGAGTGTAGGTGAGAGGTCAACCTGCCTGCGTTCCTCTCTCAATCAGCGAGGACGATTGGCCGAATAAAAGTGTCACATCCGTGTGACAACGCCTGTCTTAGCACATCCTATGCATCAAACCGCCACTGATTGAAGTTTCACTTTATGTGACATTGTAGTAAACTTAAATTAGCACTTGGAAAGAGAGGGGACAAGATATGCCAACACCTAGTATGGAGGACCACATCGAACAAATTTATTTATTAATTGAAAATAAAGGGTACGCTCGTGTGTCCGATATTGCGGAAGCATTATCTGTTCTACCTTCCTCAGTTACGAAAATGGTCCAAAAATTAGATAAGGACGGATATTTAGTATACGAAAAGTATCGAGGCTTAACATTAACGCCCAAAGGAGTAAAATTAGGGAAAAGGCTTGTGCAACGTCATGAGCTATTAGAACAATTTTTACGCCTCATTGGGGTTGATGAAGAACGTATATATGAGGATGTTGAAGGAATTGAGCATCATTTGAGCTGGAATTCAATCGATCGTATTGCGGATTTAGTACAATTGATGGAAGAACAGCCTGAATTTATGCGGAAACTTGAACAGATGAAAACACAGCATAATGTGTAATGAAAGGAAAGAACAAATGAACGAATTAAAATCAGGTCACATCGTTTCATTAACAGTTTTAGAAGAGCAAGGGTCACGTTATGTGTTAACAAATGGTGATAGCGAGATTCCGCTTAATCAGTCTGAGGTAGCAGAGCCTTTAGTAATCGGTGATCAAATAGACGTATTTTTATATACAGATCGTCGTGGAGAGTTACAAGCAACAGCGGCATTGCCGACTCTTCGCCAAGGTGAATATGGCTGGGCACGTGTATTAAAAGTCACACGCGAAGGTGCATACACAGATATCGGTACATCACGTGAAGTGCTCGTAAAAGCGGAGGATTTACCAGCATTACAAGAGTTATGGCCACAAGCGGGCGATTATTTATATATGACATTACGTGTTGATCGTAACGGCGATTTATTTGGCCGCTTAATTACAGAAGAAAAAGTGAATGAGCTGTACGAAGGTGCGCTTGAAGAGATGCATAATCAAAATATTATGGCGCGTCCTTATCGCTTATTACCTGTAGGGTCGTTCCTACTCGGTGTAGATGCGCCTTATCGTATTTTTGTTCATAATTCTGAAATGAAAGCAGAGCCACGCTTAGGACAAGAAGTAGCGGTTCGTATTATCGATGTAAAAGAGGATGGCTCATTAAACGGTTCACTTCTACCACGTAAGCATGAGCGCTTAAGTGAAGACGCAGAGAAAATTTTAGCGTATTTAGAAAGTGTAGGCGGTAAAATGCCATTTAGTGATAAATCATCACCAGAAGAAATTCAAGACATGTTTGACATGAGTAAAGGTGCATTTAAACGTGCGCTTGGTACCTTAATGAAGGCACGAAAAATTAAACAACAAGATGGCTGGACAGAAATCGTCTAGCAATAAAGCAAAAGGTAGAAAGCGCACAAAAGCTCTTTTTGAAACCTTTTGCTTTTTTTAGCGTATGTATTATCTGAAAGGGGAGGTTTCTGACATGAAACGCAAATATTTTACGATGTTGATGACATTATTAGTCGCTATAGTCATGATGCTACCAACTCAAGTGTTGGGTGCGACTGGTACAACAAAGGCGATTAATGAAAAATTAGGTGTACCAATTGTGGTGTATGGTGCGAATCTTTCTGAAACCGAGCGCGAATTGGTGAAGACGGCACTCCGCGTTGAAGAGGAACCAGAATTTGATGAAATTACAGTAGCGGGTGAAGATTTAGTCAAATATATTAAAAATAGTAATGCCAGCTCACGGATGTATTCATCTGCCAAAATTACACGCCAAGAAGAAGGAAAAGGGTTAGTCATTAGTATCGTCACACCGGAAAATATTACACAAGTAACAGCTGAAATGTATGCAAGTGCTATGCTAACGGCAGGTATTGAAGATGCGATCGTTGACGTAGCAGCACCAAAAGCGGTAACAGGTCACTCCGCACTTGTAGGGATTTATAAAGCGTATGAAGTGAAAACAGGTGAGACACTAGATATTGAGCGTACAGATGTGGCAAATGAAGAGCTTTCAGTAGCGACAGAACTTGCGGAGAATTCAGGGATTACAGAAGAACAAGTAGCGAACCTATTAACGGAAATCAAAAAAGAAATCGCAGAGCAGGCACCCGCAACAAAAGAAGAGGTACAACGCATTGTAGAAGAACAGTTAACGAAACTAGAAATCAATTTAAGCGAACAAGATCGTCAGTTATTAATCAATTTAATGGATCAAATCCGTAATTTAAATATTGATTTTTCTCAATGGTCTGAGCAACTATCTGATTTAAGTAAAACGATTGAAGAAAAGTTCGGTGGATTAAGTGATTTAGTGCAAGACGAAGGTTTTTGGAATGGTGTGAAAAATTTCTTTACTAATTTAATTGATACAATTGCTAGTTGGTTTGGCTCAAGTGATAATTCAGATACACAAACCGAGTAAAATTTACGATAGTTTTTGCTAGAGGTCACTATATTTCTTTTGCTATATTAAAAAGCAAAGGGAGGGATTATAGTGGAATTTAAGTTAAACAAAGCGGGGATGCATCATGCATTTGAATACGAGCAAGAAGGGCGCCGCGTAGCAGAAATTACATGGGTGGAAATGAATGGTGTGATGACAATGGATCACACCTATGTATCCGATGAATTACGTGGACAAGGTGTAGCCAAAAAATTGTTGGATGAAGCAGCAAACTATGCACGTGCAAACAACTTGAAAATGAAAGCAGTATGTTCCTATGTTGTTGCAACATTTGAAAAAAGTACGGATTATAATGATGTAAAATTATAAAAAAGTGAAGGGGTGTCTAGAAATGTTTTATTTTCTAGACACCTACTTTTTTAGAAAAAGATTATTAGGAGTTATAGCAATTAGTGTTTATATAATGGGTTTAGGGTACAAGATTTTTTAAAGGTAGAGTATTGAAGCTAAAAGTTCATTCGCTTGCTATCATTTACTTCGCATTAAAAAACGATTAAATAAATAAAAAATGTTAAAATACTAGCAACACCGGCAAAGCTCAGTATCTCTTTCCAATCATATGCAATATCTTTAGTTTCAAACATATTCTCGCCCCTTTACGTAATGTAAATATATTCAGTTATAACCCATAATATTAATATTTAGTTAAAATTTTTAGATTATTTAGATAATAGAAAGTATAGTCGTTTATATTATACAAATAATAAAGTGGTGCTTTATGAATCATATCGAAATGGCATATGGATAATATGTATTCTATATTGACAGTATTTACATCTCGAAATCATGTTTAAAAATAATGGTTGGCGGGAAAATATTTCATATACCAACTACATGGAGGGATGAATGATGGCAAAGTTAAAAGGTAAGGGAGTTGTCCTTGCGGGTTTAGTGGCAGGTGTAGTGTCATATTTAAGTAAAAAGGGGAACCGCGATAAGACGGTGGGGTATTTAAGTCAATTGAAAAAGGAAATGGATAATTTCCAAAAGGGAACTAGCGGAACACAAGGGGCAATGAATACTACAAAAAGCGCGGCTGAAAAGAATGATATAGGCAAAAATAAAGCGGCGACGTTTATGGCAATGACGGAGAACAGCGAGAAACATCCTGAGAAGGAAACGTTAGAAGACATTGCTTCAACAGCAGCACAAGCAGCTAATACCGTGCTGGAGGGGAATCATATGATTGATGAAGGGGCACAAACGACGGTTCTCCACTACAATGAGGAACAACATCAGCAAAATGAATATCGTTAGGAGTTCTGTGTAAATAAATATGTATAAATGACGAAAGGTTGTGCTATAAGTAACACTTACAGCACAACCTTTTTGGGTGGATACAGCAAAAATAGACATGAATGATGAATGCTCACATTTTATATAATGTTTGTCGTCAAAACATAATAAAAAACTCGGCAAACCGAGATTTGCCGAGAGAATGTATATTAAGCTTTTGTTGTTTCTTTTTTCATTGTTTTGTTTTCAGCAAGGCTTACGTGCCAAGAAAGAGCTTCTTCTAAAAGGTGTGGAGTTTGTACACTGCCGTGTTTTTCTACTGCACGGTTGTAGTAGTCCCATAATTGCTCTTTGAAGTCTGGGTGAGCACAATTTTCGATGATTAGTGGTACACGCTCTTTTGGAGCAAGACCACGTAAGTCAGCGATACCTTGTTCTGTTACGATCACATCTACATCATGTTCAGTATGGTCTACGTGAGAAACCATTGGTACGATTGAAGAAATCGCGCCACCTTTAGCGTATGATTTCGTTACGAAGATACCAAGACGAGCGTTACGTGCGAAGTCACCAGAACCACCGATACCATTCATCATTTTTGTACCTGAAACGTGAGTAGAGTTTACGTTACCATAAATATCTAACTCAAGAGCTGTGTTGATTGAGATTAAGCCCAAACGACGGATAAGCTCTGGGTGGTTAGAAATTTCTTGTGGACGTAAGCAAATTTTATCAGCGTAAGCTTCTAAGTTACCGTAAACTTTCTTTTGTAGTTCTTCAGTTAATGTAATAGAAGTTGCAGCTGCAAAGCGTACTTTACCAGCATCGATTAAGTTGAATACAGCATCTTGTAATACTTCAGAAGATACAACTAAGTTTTCGAACTCAGAATCAGCGAAACCGTCAAGAACGGCGTTTGCTACTGAACCTACACCTGATTGTAATGGCATAAGCTCATTTGTTAGACGACCCGCTTTGATTTCATCACGGAAGAAGTCTAAAAGAATGTTTGCCATCGTTTGAGTTTCCTCATCTGGAGGAACGATTAATGAAGGCGCATCTGGCTCTTCAGAAATAACGATAGCTTGGATTTTTTCTGCTGGTACACGGATACCGATTTCACCAATACGTTGCTCAGCGTTTGTAATTGGAAGTGGTTCACGTTTACCTTGCTCACCTGGAACATAAATATCGTGGATACCGATTAGCGACTCTGGGTGAGAGATATTTAATTCAACAATAATGTTTTCAGCGTACTCAGCGAAAACTGGTGAGTTACCAACAGAGTTTGTTGGGATGATTAAACCTTCTTCCGTGATTGCAACCGCTTCAACGATTAAATGTTTAATTGGACCAATGATACCTTGGCGTACTAACTCAGCGTTGTGAGAAAGGTGTGCATCAACATAAGATACTTCACCTTTATTGATTAAGCCACGGATTGTAGCATCACCTTGGAAAGGCCCACGTTTGCGGATTACACCAGCTTCTGCTAAGTGTTTATCTACTTCAGGTCCTAAAGAAGCACCTGTATATACATCAATTTGGAATTTTTCGTTTTTTGCGCGTTCTACTAAAGCCATAGGAACAACTTTTGCATCCCCTGCGCGTGTAAATCCAGACATACCTACAACTGTGCCGTCCTGGATTAATGCAGCAGCTTCTTCTGCAGACATAATTTTATCTGCTAATTGTTTTAAACCTAAACGTTTCTCAACTCGTGGATCCATTTTAAAATCCTCCCCTAAATAAGTTTAATAATGGTTTAAATGAATAGTTAGAAAATTGTGTGAGAATTTTCTGTTTATTTAATCAGGTTGAATTCTCAACCGCTTGAAATAATATTATCACCAAATTGTCACAATTTCTTCATGTTGCGCATGAAAGTGCTTAAAAAACGAATGAAAGAGATAAAAAATGTATTTTCGACCGAAAATAGGTTTTTTAACATGAGCCAGCGAGGGTATTTTTTAGCAAAAAAATACACAAAGACTTGAGTTTTTAGGTCGAAAGTCTTTGTGTATGTGTAGTGAAACATGGTAAATTAGAAACCGAGTGAACGACGGAAATAACTTGCGTAACGTTGAGAAACAGGAATACGCGTGCCGTCCTTCATAATCAATAAAAATGTTGAGTGAGAATCTGGTTGGATTTCTTCAATATAATCAATATTCACGATATATGAACGGTGGCAACGAATAAATGAATCTGGAGCTAAAAACAGTTCTAAATCACTTAAATTTAAACGGTGGTAGCCTTCGCGACTCATTGTTTTAACAAATGTTTTACGAAGTTGTGTCTCTAAATAAATTACTTGATTATGTTTAATTGGGTACCAGCAGTCATCGATTTTAACTGTAATGTAGTTTGTTAAAAACGGTGATGGCTTTTGTGGGAAAATAGCAGTAATAGCACCTTTTGTTTCGCCTTCTTCAACTAATGGTATACTCATACCGAAATAAGGCACACCGAATACATCTGGCTCGATGTATGTACTAATTTTTTGGCCATACGTTAATGCTTTGTGGGCAGCTGATCCTTCTTTAATTGGGTCACCTGGTTTAATTTTTAAGTCTACTTTTTTGCTTGGCTGATAGTATAAATATTCATTGACGTCAGAAATTGCGATAGACGTATTTTCAGGGAAAAATTCTTTAATAACGTCCATAATTTCTTCAATTTGTTTTGGATCCACTTTATAAACACCTCTTTTAAGCAATTTTACATAATTATCTTATATTTTACTACATTTTTGTAGAAATTAAATAGAGAAGATTGAGGAATAATGGACAGAAATTTATTCATTTTTAAAATTTATAAAGAAAAGAATAGATAAATGACAAGTAAGAAAATAAATTTCGGATTGTTTCCTTATTATTAACTGGTATGCTTAATATTATATCATGTCTTTACAGATAATTAGTAGTAAGATTACGTCTTCTTTTAGCGATGGGATTTTTGTACTATTCATTATACCAAATTTAAGTTGAAAAAAAATCGCAAAATATGGTAATATTCACTGTAGTTAGTAAATAAAGTGCGTATTGAGAATTTATCGTTATATTAAGTATGGAACATCTAATAAAGCAATATTATATAGAGGATGTTTCTTTTTTAGAAGTAAGAAACTTTATGTTATAAGCATATGGACCGGAAGGCGGCGACTACAGCGGGAAGTGTACGCCTGTAGTTAAATGTGCAGTCAAGTACATATTTTGGTGAAAGGCCTAAAAAATATTTATTTTCTACTATCATATTTTTAGTTCTTTGAAGTTATATTTTGTAAAAAAAATATACCTTTAGAACTTAGAAGGAAAGATGGAGGTAATCTATGCAATTACATCAACATTCGATATCTGAAACAATTTCCAAAAGATACTTCCAAGAAATCGATAATATCAATCAATATCAAGGGATTGAGGAGTTCTTTATTATTGAATCAAAGTTGTTGTTTGAGATTTATCATTTAGAAGCAGCAAAAGCGAAGAAATCTTTACATGAAATTATCGATATTTTATCGATTCGTTTTGGAAAACAGGTCATTAAAGTTGTACGCCATTATTTTATCATTTTGTCATCTATTGTTGCGCGTAAGCTTCTAGATAATCAAGTGCCTATGAAAAAAGCTTTCGCGTTTAATTTAGCATGTGCCGATATGATTGAAAATCAGATGAAAGATGCAGAGTTTTTGCAATTTGCAGATGACTTAATCGACTTCTATGTTTATTTTATTGCGGACCGCAGACAGCCAACATTCCGTCACCAAACGGTAAACAAAGTGATTATGTATATTAATGATGAACTGGAAAATGATTTAACAGTAGAAAGTATTGCGGCAAATTTCCATATTAGTACAAGCCATTTGTCGCGTATTTTCCGTGAGCATGTGGGAATTACGTTAGTCGAGTATTTAAATGTGCGTCGTGTAGAAGAATCACAGTATTACTTGCGTCATACGAATAAAAGTATTACGTCGATTTCAGAGCAGTTCCATTTCTGTAATCAAAGTTACTTTACTCGTATTTTCAAGAAATATACAGGGGTTACACCGAAGCATTTCCGTGATGAATTGCATCATGAATTTTATCGCTTTGAAATTGGCGAACCAGAATATGAAAAAGTATAAACGAGAGGCCCTGTTACATGAAGCAGGGCCTTTTCATTTGTGGATAAAAGATGTTCATAAGTTTGTGTAGGCGACTTTGATATGTAAATTCCCTAAAAGAATAGCGTGTAAAAGGGTGTGTACTCGTACTTTGCATGCCATACTTGAACGAGTAGTTTGATTCAATTCTCACGTTGAATTTACTTGTGTGATGTTGGTGCAAGCTAAAAAATTTTTTTCGTGTATATTGGCGCCTAAAGCTACATTCCTGTATACTTCAACTGTAATCAAAAGAAGAAGGTGACAATGATGAAGCATTTAAAGCTAAGTGGTTTACTCCTAACGGTATTGTTTATGTTAACGGGATGCCAATCTGTCGAAAATGAAGAAGGCTTTTTTTATAGTATTTTTGTAAGGCCGATGGATGCATTGCTTGATTTTTTAGGTAACTCTGTATTTAACGGCAGCTACGGATTAGCGATTATCGCAATTACGGTTGCTATTCGTTTAGTCTTAATGCCTTTCATGTTGAAAAATTATCGTAAGCAAGCACATATGAAGGTGAAAATGGATGTTGTGAAACCTTTAATGGAAGATGTCCAAGCACGTATGAAGGCTGCAAAAACAAAAGAGGAGCAACTTGCTATTCAGCAAGAAATGATTGCGTTATATCGAGAACATAATATTAACCCGTTAAATATGGGCTGTTTACCGATTGTCATTCAAATGCCGATTATTATGGGGCTATATTTTGCGATTCTTTATTCGGCAGACGTAAAGACGCATGAATTTTTATGGTTTAATTTAGGATCTCCAGATATTTTAATGACAGTAATTGCTGGAGTGATTTATTTTGTGCAAGCACGAGTGTCACTATGGACAGTTCCAGAGGCGCAAAAGCAGCAGATGAAATGGATGATTTATATTTCACCGATTATGATTGTCATTATTTCGTTTACATCGATGGCTGCATTACCACTGTATTGGTCAGTGGGTGGCTTTATTTTAATTGTACAAACATATTTAGGACGTAAGTTTTTCTCGGACATTCCAGAGAATAAATAAGGGGCTTCAACTATGAATGAAAAAAGTGTTTCACTTATCTTAGTAGCAATTTCGAGTTTACTTGCTTTATATTTTGGGGTTACTGGTAACTTTCAAGTAGCTGTTTTGTTTTTAACTATCATGTTTACGTTAACAAACTTCTTTCGTTATCGAAGCTTTAAGCAACAAGGATTAGAAAAGGAATCAAAGTGGATGCGTAGTATGGCAATGTTCTTTGCCATCGCAACACTAATTGTTTTATATATCATTATTACAGGATAAACAGAGGGTGGTGTCCAGGAGGTAAAAACTTTCAGAACACCCCTTTACTCTTTCATCATGATCGAGTAAGAAATATTGCTCCTGCGATGGTCGCATCAACATGCCTTTTCAGACGGCCCCTTTTCTAAAAGTCACTAGAATAAAAAATGATAGAATAAGTGTATTGTTGAAGAAAGTAGGCGTACTATGAGAAAATCAAGAGTGAATCAACATAAAAATAATAAGTTAATAATTATTAGTAGTAGTATCATAATGTTTTTAGTCGTTATCGTGGTCGGTATATATGCTTATAAAGACACATTGTTTCCATCTACAGCAGGAGAACAGAGTGTTGACACACCACCTGCTGTAGCACAGCCCAATGAAATGGAAGAGAATGGGGAAAAGCCGACTACACCGCAGGAGGAACGACCAGAAGTAATTGAAGTAGATGCAGGTGGATATCGCATTGAAACACCAGAAGTAATCGAGCCGACATACGTGGATGGAATTTTAATAGCTAATAAAAAACATCCATTACCAAAAGATTTTAATCCTGGTGAAAGTCCTGAAGCCCGCGCTGCTTTTGAACAAATGGCGATGGCCGCAAAAGAGGTAGGTCTTGAGCTGGTCGCATTTAGTGGATTTCGTTCCTATGATTATCAAACAACACTGTATACAAATTACGTAAACCGTGATGGGAAAGAGGCGGCGGACCGCTACAGTGCACGCCCAGGATACTCAGAGCACCAAACGGGTTTAGCATTTGATATTGGTGAAAATAGCCGTCAAGATTTATGGTTAACAGCCGAATTTGGTGAGACACCTGCTGGAAAATGGTTAGTAGACAATGCGCATAAATATGGGTTTATCCTACGTTTTCCAGAGGGGAAAGAAGATGTAACAGGCTTTATGTATGAATCATGGCATTTTCGTTATTTAGGCGTCGAAACAGCGGCGAAGGTAAAAAAGTCAGGTTTAACACTAGAAGAATATTTAGGTGTGGAATAGTAAATGGCGAATCCGATTTTGGGATTCGCCATTTTTATAAAATCGGTGATAATAACCTGGAAATGGATTCTTTAAACTTTACCCGAAGTGGTCGATTTTCGTAAGTTTCCATTGTAAGCTCCGTACAATCAAAAATATCTTTTTCGAAAATTTCTGCTAAGTTATGAGAAATAGCATGATTATAAATGAATGCATTGATTTCAAAATTTAAACTGAAACTGCGAACATCGATATTAGCTGTACCAACTGTTGATATGGCATCATCGACAACAATCATTTTGGCATGAATAAAGCCTTTATCGTAATGATAAATTTTCGCCCCTGTTTTTAGTAGCTGCCCAGCATACGAGTAAGTTGCCCAATAGACAAATGGATGATCGGGTTTGTTTGGAATCATAATGCGAACATCAATCCCGGAAAGTGACGCAATTCTTAGTGCGTCTAAAAATCCATCATCTGGAATAAAGTAAGGTGATTGAATATAAATGTATTTTTTAGCACTCATAATCATTTTAATATAGCTATTTTTAATTGTAGCGTATTCTGTATCAGGCCCACTTGAAACGATTTGTATCGCAATATCGCCCTTTTGCGGGATAGCAGGAAAATAACGCTCGGAATAGTTAATGCAATGATGTACAGTTGCTTGATTCCAGTCGAGTAGAAAGCGTGTTTGTAATGGGTGTACAGAACTTCCTTCAATCCGCATATGTGTATCACGCCAATAGCCAAATCGCGACTTCAAGCCTAAATATTCATCGCCAACATTAAACCCACCAATATAGCCAATCCGTCCATCAATGACAACGATTTTACGGTGGTTACGAAAGTTTAAGCGGGGGTTAATGAGTGGGAAAATAGACGGGAAAAATATCTCCACTTCTCCGCCGATTTCCGTTAATTCTTTGAAGTGACGTTTTTTAATACCACGAGAGCCCATTTCATCATATAAAATACGGACTTTTACCCCTTGTTTTGCCTTTTTTATTAATGCATTTAAAATACGTTGTCCTAAATTATCAAGCTTAAAAATATAATATTGTATATGGATATGATCTTTTGCCTCTAAAATATCTTGAAGCAATGCTTCGAATTTATCACTCCCGTCATCGAATAACTGTATCGCATTGTCTTGTGTTAGCACTGCGTTGTTTGTAATTAAATTCATGTAGATAAGCTCTTTAAAATCGTTTATATGCTCTTTGCGAAATTCCAGTTTCTCTTCTTTCACTGCGTCGATTTGATAACTAATGAGCTTTTCGATGCCGATATCTTTTCGGCCTTCCCACCGGAATAAATGTTTTTTTCGTAGTTGTCTTCCAAGAAGTAAATATAAAATAAACCCGAATAATGGAATAAAAAACAAGACGAGAATCCATGCCCAAGTGGAAGAAGCATCTTTTCTCTCTAAAAAAATAATCGTCATAGCAAATAAAATATTGAGCATGGCAACCAATAGAGCGAGGATGCTAGTTTCGAATGAAAAAGTCATTTGATTACCTTCTTTCATATTCTCTCATCTTCTTATAGTAACGTATTTTTTCGGCTAAATGTATGTATTTCCACTATAAAAAATAAAACCTCTCAGCGATGCGAGCATGCTACGCCAAAAGGTTTGGATTAGTAGTCTTCTATATACAATAAAACGTCTGAAAAGTCACATTTTTCTAATTTTTCGTGATTAATGAAAAACTTTAGCACACCTGAATCTCCCCACATAATCCCCATTTCATCATCTGAAACAATTTGAAGAAGGAGTGTGTCGTATTTTTTGAATGATGCCGTAGTAGCACGGATATCCTCGTTGATAAAATAAGGGTAGCCCCCCATTTTATGATCTGCACTTGAAAAATAATGAAAGTAAATATCGCTAAATCGTTGCTGTTCTGTTTGTGTAAATTGTTCAACAAGGTTCGGAGGAATATACGCGTTTAACCGATAGTCTGTTGCAGAAACTGGTTCAATTTCTCTTGAAAAAGAAAGTGATAACTCTTTTTCAAAAGGAAATTGGTGCATTGAGACTCCGTGTAAATAAGTAAAGTCCTCTATCATGTCATGTACTACTGTGATAGGGGAATAACGTATTCTAAAATAATTTGGCGGTAAAATATTCCCGGTTTTAAGTGTTTGTTCATAGCTCCATGACGACATAAAAAATTGCAATAATCCTTTTGTCGGAAATGGTGAAGGAAAAGAATCCTCTGAAAAATTAATTTGTGCAAGGAGCAGCATATATTCCCCTGTTGCATCTCTTGGATGAGTGGCCCCTTTTGGTAAATAAGGCATTCCACCGAGCTTGCTATTCATTAGATTAGTTGCTTTTGTATTAGGCATGCATCGCATATATTCCATAGCGGATTTTTCTAGCGTTAACCGGAAGCGTTGCAATTGCTTGGGTATTAAAATTGACTTTGCCATCATAAAGACTCCTTCAACTAATATGTGTCAAAACCTCACATAAGCTCTCAGCGGTATACTTTAACAATCTCCCCGTATAAAGCGTAGTTATATAATAGAAATATAAATAATAAATGTTAGTTTTAAGTCGTAAAAAGCATTGCATTTCTTATGATGATGCAATGCTTTTAACAAAAATTATATGCTTTTATAAAATATTTTATACATGTACCGACATGACGGTAAATCGCCTTATTACAGTATACAAATAAAATGTTTAATCTTGCTTGAAATAGGAAATGATAATTATGTGTTCGATTTACTTGACTTTTGGAACTTGTAACATAATTGAAAAACTTTTTTGCATACAATAATGATATGATAAGTTCAGTTATAAAAGTCAGACATCTAATATTTAACATGAAACTTTTTTACAAGCAAGGACGTTAAAGTATATAAGGAAAGATTGAGGTGGGACAGATGACGAAGGAAATCGATTTGAAAGAAGTCGTAAAAAACTTATCTACATTAGGCGTGAAAGCAACTGTTACGAAATCACGTCTAGAACTTTTAAAAGTTTTAACACCACCAACGCAAAGTCCACAAACACAAAATGCGTAAAATAAAGCTGCCTTCATTTCAATGGAGGCAGCTTGTTTTTGTTGAAGAGTGTGGATATGAACATTCTTTTCTTAATCTTCATCATCGTGTGCGGAGAACATATACGTACGATAATGGAATCGCATACTAAATACTAAACCGATTGCAAGTGCATTGCCCATCAGTGAACTACCACCGTAACTAATAAATGGTAATGGTATTCCTGTAATTGGGAGTAATTGAATCGTCATACCGATATTTTCGAATACATGGAATGTAATCATCGCAATAATCCCTGCACATACATACGTACTAAATGGGTCTTTTAGTAAAAGTGTTGTCCGTGTTAAATGATAAATTAATAAGAAATATAAGCAAATGACGATACTTGCGCCAACAAATCCCCATTCTTCCCCGATAACGGTAAAGATAAAATCGGTATGACCTTCTGCCACGTAAACTTCACGACCGAATAAGCCTTTACCGAAAATTTCACCAGATCCAATCGCGTTCAGCGAGGTAATAAGGTGATAGCCTTCATTTGCCGAGTAGGAGTAGGGATCAAGCCAAGAGTAAATTCGCGCAAATTGATACGCTTTAAAGCCGAATGCTTCTTCGAGGAAGTCTTGCATATAAAGCGCCATCCATAATAAAGAGCCACCGACTGTTACTGCACCACCGAAAATAGGTAAAATGATTTTCCACGATATACCCCCTACAATAACTAAGGCGGCTGTGATCGCTAAAAATACAAGAGATGAACCAAGATCAGGCTGGGTCATAATAAAACCAAGTGGCACAAGCAATGTTATAGCAATTTTTCCGAGTAAAATAAAGTCTGATTTAATCGTTTTGACTTGGTATTGTTCATGATGTTTACTAATTAAATAAGCAGATGCTAAAATATAGAAGGTTTTCATAAATTCCGACGGTTGAATATTACCGACTGGCGTTGAGAACCAACTTTTTGCGCCGTTTACACGTACCGCAAAAGTACCTTCTGGAATAACAAAGAGCGCAATTAATAAGAATAAACCAAAACCGTACAATACCCATGCCATTTTTTTGTATTGGTCGGGCTCAAAATACATAACGAATGCGACAATGATCGCACCAATGACATACCAGCGAATTTGCAACGGTACGAAGTTAATGCCATATTGCCCAGAAGTTTGCGCAGAGCCAATCGCGAGCAAGCTGACAGCAAGAAACATCATTAGTATAAAAAAGAGCGTCCAATCGAAACGTTTCGTGAAATTTCTATTATTATTCATGAATGCCACCTTATTTAAAATCAAATCATTGGCAGATAAGAGGGTATCATTTTCTAATCTGCATAAGAAAAGACATCAACTCGTATGATGTGGGTGTGAGTTGTGTTTTTCGAAGAGTGAATGTAATACATACTAACAATTTACTTTAACATATTCTACTGAAAAATACTTGTAACTAATAGAAACAAAAGATATGACGAAGAAAAATATAAATTGTTTCAAAAAACGATAATACATCATATAATATTCATATTATTCGTTTGAAGGAGTGGGCGTGTGATGGCAAAAAAAATGAAAAGTGCGGACGATTTTATACATCATTTATATATACATATGAATGATGTAGATCAATTCGTCATTTATAGTGGCCTTTCATTTAGGCAATTTTTTTCGTCTATTGAACCGATGAAAAATATATTGCTGCTAAAGCACAATTATGAGGATGGCTCCTTTAACATGCATACACAGTTTGATTATATTGCTACGGAAGATATGACGTCCTTTATGAAACGATTACCGGATATAAAGGGGGATTTTTGTTGGATTGATTTTTCGAGTGAGAAAAACGTCAATCAATTATCGCCAGTAGAGCAAGCAGAGCTCTTATATTTTGGTCATAAACGTGAACCGCTCGCATCACCGTTTTTTAGCAAGTTACAAAATCGATATGCTTATTATGCATCTCCGAATGATAAAATGACAAAAGTATACTTTCGATTCTTAGGTGATAGTGAATTATTAACAGCGAATTTATTTAATAAAATGATTCATGAAAAAGAGGGAACAGGTAGCTTTTGGCGTCGTAAATCAAAGCAAGCAATTCCAACAATCGATCCGATTGTTTTGCGTGCATGCAGACACTTCGTGAAAGAAGGTGCATTGCTTTCATTATTTAAAATGGAAAAGTCATCGCAATACGGTATTGAAATTCGTACATTATCCGATTACAATTTCCCAGATGAAGTATGGGTTGACTTAAATGAAATTTTAAAGCAAAACTACGATGAACTAATAAAAATTAGCTAAGGTTGTCTCGACATTGCTTCGTGGCAACCTTTTTTCAAGTAAGGAATTTAGTTTATAGCGGGTTTTACTTCATGATAAACTAAGGATACTTAAGGAGGTCAACGGTATGAAAAAGAAAATCGGTTTATTATATGGAGGGAAGTCTGCAGAGCATGAAGTATCGCTTTCAACTGCGAAGGCTGTGACACAGGCTTTAGATTTTGAGCAATACGAAGTACATCCGATTTTTATTACATTGGATGGTGAATGGCTTACAGGACCTCAGTTAACAGCTCCCGTTGAAACGATTGAACAGTTACAATTTACATCTAATAATGCCCCAAATAATATTACGAAATTTATCGAGGCGCATAATAAATATCAATTTGATGTGATTTTCCCATTGCTACATGGTACAAATGGTGAAGATGGTACCGTACAAGGGTTATTAGAAGTGCTAAATGTACCGTATGTTGGGAATGGGGTTTTAGCATCTTCAGCAGGTATGGATAAAGTAGTCATGAAACAATTGTTTGAAATTGCGGGTCTGGCGCAAACGCCGTACGTCTACTTTATCCGAAACGAGTGGGAAAAAGACAGCGATATGATTTTGGCAAAATGTGAAAGCTTACAGTTCCCGCTATTTGTAAAACCCGCTAACTTAGGGTCAAGTGTGGGTATTAGTAAAGCGACAAATGGCACAGAGTTAGTGACTGCTATTGATTTTGCACTACAATACGATCGTAAAATTATTGTAGAGCAAGGGGTTGTTGGTCGTGAAATTGAAATGGGTGTATTAGGGAACGATGAGCCGCAAACATCCGTAGTAGGTGAAATTAAACCAATGACAGATTTCTATGACTATGATTCGAAATACAAAGATGGGAATACAGCATTAATCATTCCTGCAGAAGTACCAGAAACAGTTGTCAAGCAAATGAATGAGATGGCTTGCGCGGCGTTTAAGATTTTAGATGCGTCAGGCTTAGTCCGTGCAGATTTTTTTGTGACAGCTAGTAATGAGGTATTCATTAATGAAGTAAACACAATGCCTGGCTTCACGCCGTTTAGTATGTATCCACTACTATGGCAAAATACCGGTGTGAGTTATCCAGCATTAATTGATCAGCTAATCGGTCTAGCGTTAGAGCGTCATGCAGAAAAACAAAAGCTTCAGTACAATAAGGATTGAGAACGATGAGAAAAACATTAGCACAAATTGCAACATGGTTAAAAATTCGTGAGCAAGAGTATAGTGATACAGTTGTAACAGGTATTTCCATTGATACACGTACTATTCAGCCGGGCAATCTTTTCGTACCGTTCCGCGGTGAATTAGTAAATGGACATCAATTTGTCGAGCAAGCATTTGAAAAAGGGGCAGCTGCTTCGTTATGGCTACATGATGAGCCGAATCCACCAATAGGTAAGCCGCTTATTTTTGTAGAGGATGCAGAGGTAGCGCTTCAACAAATGGCGATTGCTTATCGCAGTGAGCATAAGGCGACCTTTATCGGTATTACGGGCTCAAACGGGAAAACATCTTCGAAAGATATTTTGGCAGGCACGTTATCCCCCTATTTTAAAGTGCAAAAAACAATTGGGAATTTCAATAATCAGCTTGGTTTACCGATTACGATTTTACAGTTGGATGAAGATACAGATGTTTCGGTCCTTGAAATGGGGATGAGTGGTTTTGGTGAAATCGAGCTCCTGACACGCATTGCACGCCCACACTTAGCGATTATTACGAATATTGGCGAGGCGCATATGCAAGACTTAGGGTCTCGCGCGGGGATTGCGCAGGCGAAATATGAAATTACAAAAGGCTTACTCGAGGAAGGGGTGCTCTTCTTTGATGGGGATGAGCCGCTTTTACGAAAGTTAGTCGCAGAAGACCCTGATACGGAAACGATGTCATTTGGTTTTGGCGAAGACAATACACTCCTTGCATCGAATATTGAAACCGTAGAAACAGGTAGTCGCTTCCATGTGCAAGGGTTAATGGAGGGAACATTTGAAATTTCCGTACTTGGGGAACATCAAGTGAAAAATGCATTAAGTGCGATGCTTGTTAGTAAAGCACTTGGATTAACAGATGAGCAAATTCGTTTGTCTTTAAAACAAGTCACATTAACCGATATGCGTATGCAACTTGTGCGAGTAGAGAATGGTCCGTTATTTATTAACGATGCGTATAATGCCGCGCCAACATCGATGCGTGCAGCGATTCAGTTTGTGAAGTCAACCAACATGCGTCCTGAAAAATGGCTTGTGCTTGGTGATATGTTGGAGCTTGGGGATGATGAACGTGCTTTCCATGAGCAAATGGCACAGGAAGTAGATGGCTCGATTGCGCGGGTTTGCTTATACGGACCACGTATGAAGTGGCTGTACGACCAGTTGATAGCAAATTTCGGTCCCGAACGATTAGTCTATACGGAATCGGATTATGAGCCGATTATTAAAGAGATTAAACAACATGCAGGAGAGCAGTCTTTAATTTTATTGAAAGGCTCTCGCGGTATGCAATTAGAGCGTATTTTAAAAGGCGTTGTGTCAGTGTAAAGCTGGCGCAACGCTTTTTTATAAGAAATTTTGCCCGTTTTTAACTATATTTCTTCTTGCACTCCTAACACAATGATCTACTTCACAATCAGCCTATATTTAGCTAATAAATTGTTCCATTTGCAAAAGGTGGTGCTACTAATAGCTAAGGATGAAAAATAGTAGTATGTGTTTAATTTTTAGTATAGTCAACCATGTTAAACGGAGGCGTTTTCTTTTTTGGAATTTAGAATGGCAATCCCTCTCTTTCCGTAGCAACATAGGTAATACCTCAAATAATAAGTACATTTATTTTCAGTGTAACGGCTTGTTTTTTATAAAAAATCCTTTCTGACAAGTTTTTTTGAATAGTATATCAAGAGCGGTTTTTCACGATAGCATTTTTGGTAAGGACCAAATGAAATAGCGTAATGATTGAAATCGAAAGAATGGAGGGAGCATATGACAGTAGGTGTCCTTTTTTTGCATGGTTTTTCTGGTGGACCTTATGAAATACAACCTTTTGCAAATTATATAAAAGAAAACACAACATGGGTCATTAAAACTCCTACTTTTTTAGGACATGGTGATGCCGATGCGCTTGCGATGGAAGGGTATAAAGCAGAGCATTGGTTAATGGATGCTGAGATTGCGTATCGTAAGCTTGCTAAGCAGGTCGATGAAATTATTATTGTAGGCTTTTCAATGGGTGGTGTCATGGCCATGTATTTAGCGAAGCGTTACCGTGTAAAAAAGCTTGTATTACTTAGTGCAGCAGCGAAATATGTGAGTCCAAGTCAGTTGGTGAAGGATATTCATACAATGGCAGATGATGCATTTCATAGAAAGTTAAAAGAAAATGAACTGTTCCGACGTTATCAACATAAATTTCAAAATGTCCCATTGTCAGCAACCATTCAATTTATGAAAATTGTGAGAAAAACGGAGCCGTATATCGGGCATATTACATGTCCTGTCTTTATCGTACAAGGGGCGCTGGATGGGATTGTGCCAAGTGTAACAGCTCAGATGTTATATGATAAAATTCCGGCAAAGCGAAAATTGTTGTATATTTCTGAATGTGGGAAGCATCATATATGTTATAGCGATGATTGTGATGAATGGTTCAGTAAAGCGCTAAGATTTTTATTAGAGCTGTAAAAAATCAGATTATTATGACTCGAGCTTTATCGTTGCATCCAGTACTTACACGTGTTAGACTATGTAGAGCAATGGATACATTTTGTGCGAAGACTCTTCATAATTAATGTTGAAGAGTACTTTTTTTTGAATTTAACGGTTTTATTCTATTTTATTTTCATGATAACGGAACAATTGAACGATATAGAATTGAACCGCTCGGCAAAGACCGGGCTTTCCTTTTCATATAAGAGAGCTCTGCAAATAGCAGGGAGAATTTTTTAAGTAACGGAAACGTTCCATAGTACAGGCTCGAGTTTGCCGACATACTTCATCTGAAAATGTAACCATTTGTCAACTTAAAAGGAAAAAAAGGAGATTGAAGAGTTTGACAAATTTTTCAGAATTAAACATTAGCGAATCTACACTACGTTCAGTAAAACGTATGGGATTTGAAGAAGCAACACCAATCCAAGAAGGTACTATTACATTTGCAATGGAAGGCCGTGATGTATTAGGTCAAGCGCAAACAGGTACTGGTAAAACTGCCGCATTCGGTATTCCTCTAATCGAAAAAATCGATCCTAAAAATCCAAACATTCAAGCGTTAGTTATTGCACCAACTCGTGAATTAGCGATTCAAGTATCTGAAGAGCTTTACAAAATTGGTTATGATAAGCGCGTTAAATTATTATCTGTATATGGTGGACAAGAAATCGGACGCCAAATTCGTGCGCTTAAAAATAAGCCACAAATTATCGTAGGTACACCAGGTCGTATTATTGACCATATTAACCGTCGTACACTAAAGCTTGACGATGTACAAACATTAGTATTAGACGAAGCAGATGAAATGTTAAACATGGGCTTCATCGATGATATTAACTCGATTTTAGAAAACGTACCATCAACTCGCCAAACATTACTATTCTCTGCAACAATGCCTCCTGCAATCCGTAAAATTGCTGAGACATTCATGCGTGATCCAGAGGTAGTAAAAATTAAAGCGAAAGAATTAACAATGGAAAACATTGAGCAGTTCTTTGTAAAAGCACAAGAACGTGAAAAGTTTGATGTTCTATCTCGTTTATTAGACGTTCAAAAACCGGAGCTAGCTATTATCTTTGGTCGTACAAAACGCCGCGTAGATGAGTTATCTCAAGCGTTAACTTTACGTGGTTACCTTGCAGAAGGTATTCACGGTGATTTAAGCCAAGCGAAACGTTTATCGGTTTTACGTCAATTTAAAGAAAGCAAAATTGACATTTTAATCGCAACAGACGTAGCAGCACGTGGTCTTGATATTTCAGGTGTAACGCACGTGTATAACTTCGATATTCCACAAGATCCAGAATCGTACGTTCACCGTATCGGTCGTACAGGCCGTGCTGGAAATACTGGTTTAGCGGTGACATTCGTAACACCACGTGAAATGGGTTACTTACGTATTGTGGAAGAAACAACGAAAAAACGCATGACACCACTTCGTCCACCGAGCACAGAAGAAGCGCTTGCTGGGCAACAAGAAGTAGCAATGCAAACATTAGTAGAATTAGTTCAAAATAATGATTTAGGCAACTACCGTGAGTTAGCAGCGCAAATTTTAGAAAATAACGATGCTATCGATGTAGTAGCAGCTGCCATTAAAACAATGACAAAAGAGCCTGATGCAACGCCTGTAACAATTACAGAAGAGCGTCCATTACCAATGCGTCGTGAGCGTTCTCAAGGTGGCGGAGGCCGTGGTCGTAATGATCGTGGTGGACGCGGAGGCGGAGGAGACCGCCGTCGTAGCGGCAGCGGTGACCGTAATCGTGGTGGTGAACGCGGAGGCGATCGTCGTCGTAGCAATGACCGCGACCGTAATCGTGGAGATCGTCGTCCACGTCGTCGTGACGAAAAATAATGTTCATATGAACCGTTCCTTTCGAGGGACGGTTTTTTTAGGTTAAGGAAATTATAAAATTTCGCATTGTGGATAACGGTTGTGAAAAAGAACAGCTACGTCTAGGCGAAAGCGCCATCCCCTCGCGACGCTTCGACTCCCTCCTACGTGTGGCAAGCACACTTGTCGGGATTCTCCAGCGCGTGTCGGGGATAAGCAGGCGCTTTAGCGCTTTTGTTCATGGCTATTATAGATGAATTACTAGCTAGCGGTTCTGCATGAGGGGATATAAGTTAAGTATATATTTGGGTTAAGGCCCTTATTTTTAGAAATGAAACAAATTCAGCGTTCAATCGTATAAAATACAAAGAAGAAAGAGGTGGGAAAGATGAGGGAGCAACCGAAATATAAAATCCCCGAAAGAGGGGTAACGGTCTGGCGTATTTACGGACTATTTCAAACGCTACTGCTCGCAATACTTGCAGGTGTTGCAACATTTTTAACGTATACATTTGAATGGCCGCTTTATATTTACCTGATTGCTTGGGGGATTGTTATACTTGCTATTATTTTGTTTATTTGGATTTTCCCTAACGTCCGATACAATATTTGGCGTTACGAGGTACGTGAACAGGAAATCGAAATTCAAAGTGGTTTATTCGTCGTGACGCGGACGTTAATCCCGATGGTACGTGTACAGCATGTAGATACAGAACAAGGACCGATTTTAAAGCGGTATCGTTTATCGAATATTTCCATTTCATCTGCAGCCACGACACATACCATTCCTTTTTTAGAAACGCATGAAGCAGATGCATTACGCGCGCGCATTTCAGAATTAGCAAGGGTGGCGGAAGAAGATGTCTAAATTAAAACTACATGCTGTTTCTGCCCTGATTAACTGTGTCAAAGCGTTAAAGGATATGGCAATACCGATTATTATTATCTTTGTAGCCAATGGGTTTAATTTTACGTTGAATTTTCGGGATGAAAGATTTTTTAGCCAAATGATTCCACTCTTTATTTTAGTAGCAGCACTTATTTTTACATTTGTATCAGGGATATTAAAATGGTGGACGTTCCGCTATTGGTTTGAGGATAGTGAGTTGCGGGTGGAATACGGATTGTTTGTTAAAAAGAAGCGTTATATCCCGTTTGATCGTATTCAAAGTTTAAATTATAAAGAAGGTATTTTTCACCGGATATTTGGACTTGTGCAAGTATTAGTTGAAACAGCAGGCAGTAAAGATGGGAAGCCAGAAGCGCAGCTTACAGCCATTACACGTGCAGCAGCTGATCAGATTGAACAGGAAATGAACAAGGCGAAAATGCGCGGACGTGTAGAAACGGAAGTAACGGCTGGGGTAATCCAACCACAAGGGCGTGTCATTCATAAAATGTCCCCAAAAGATTTAATTATATTAGCGACAACGTCTAGTGGGATTGGTGTCGTGATATTTGGGGTATTCGCTGTGATTTCACAATTTGCGGAATATATCCCATTTGAATGGATTTATGATGAATTTTCACATCTTGTGAAGTATAGTATTGCACTCATCATTGGGCTTATTTTTATCGGAGTATTAGGTGCATGGATTATATCTGTTGCGCTTACGCTCTTAAATTATTTTGATTTTACGGTAACAGAGGAAAATGACCGGCTGATTATTACACGTGGGTTGCTTGAAAAGAAGCGGATCACGATTCCACTGAATCGTGTGCAGGCGATTAAAATTATTGAAAATCCCCTTCGTCAGCCATTCGGTCTTGCAACGGTGCAAGTAGAAAGTGCTGGTGGGGGTTTTGCAGAAGGGCAAGATAAAAAAATCGTGTTGTTTCCACTTATTTCGAAAAAAGAGGCGATGGGACCACTTGCTGCCCTGTTCCCGCAATTTCAGTTTCAATTAGAGGAACAGCAGATGATTCGCTCGCCACGACGTGCACGTCCATTTTTCTATCGCATTGATTTCCTATGGTTAATACCTTTAATGATTGTCCCGTCTTATGTATTTTATCCTTATGGGTTATTATCGTTGTTACTCGTTATTCCGGTTATATTATTAGGGATATGGCAACATAAAACCGCCCGTTTTCAGGTGTATGGTTCGCAGCTAATGATTATTTATCGTCAAATTAGTCGAGTCACCTTCTGCGTAGAGAAGAGCCGCATTCAAGTGACAGAGCAAAGGCAAAGCTATTTCCAAAAGCGCAAGCAAGTAGCGACAGGGCAAGTCGTCGTTATGTCAGGGATGGCGGGTGCGAAGGCAAATGCCTATCATATGGAGCAGCGAGATATTGAGGCTTTAATGAACTGGTATGAATATAAAAAAACTTCCGAAGAGTAATTTCGGAAGTTTTTTTATGCGCGATTGCGCCAGACGACAGTCGGTTTTCGTTTAAAGAAAAATAAACCGAGTACGAAGCCCGTTGCTAAGCCGCCGATATGACTCGCAGCATTCACGTTAGATTGTAAGAATGTTAAAATGACACTAATGACGATCAGGGGCAACATAATTTGTCTGAGCTCAGGCATTGTATGACGATAGCGGTATAAAATAGCACCAAATGCGCCGAAAATACCGAAAAGCGCACCACTAGCTCCTACTGTTGCATACATAGGATCTTGTGTTAACAATGTCGCTAAGCCACCACCGATACCAGATAAAAAGTAAATCGCTAAAAATCGTACTTTCCCTGCCATTTTTTCTAATTCTGGGCCAAATAAAAATAAAGAGAACATATTAAATAAAACATGCATAAAGCCGCCGTGTAAAAACATTGCTGTAATAATGCGCCACCACTCACCTTGCATAATTGCGCCATTGACACTTATACCGAAGTAAAAAACTTCATCGCCCAACTTTGGGATTAATGTCAAAATGTAAATCGCTAAATTAACCGTTAGCAGTGTAGAGACGACAGGGTACCTATGAATGTACTGTTTGAAATTTTCGTTACGTATAAACATGATTCCACCTCGATTTAATAGTATTATACATGGATTGATAAGTAGATTGAAAGGATGAGGTACTAAATGATTCTAGGAATTGGACTTGATTTAGTGGAACTAGAGAGAATAGAAAAGGCGCTTATGCGATCATATAAGTTTGCAGAACGTATTTTAACCGAAAAAGAACGTGCCATTTTCGACACACTTTCGAAGTCACGTCAAATTGAATTTTTAGCTGGGCGTTTTGCAGCAAAAGAAGCCTATTCCAAAGCAAAAGGGACAGGCATTGGAAAAGGCTGTGAATTGCATCAAATTGAAATTTTAAAAGATGAGGTAGGTAAGCCTGTTCTTTATTTTGACGGCGTACTGGTTCATGGTTTTATTAGCATTACGCATACAAAACAAGTAGCAGCTGCTCAAGTTGTCTTGATGAAATAGTACATAAAATGCTAAAACACGCCATACAATTACGGTAAGGAACATGGAGAAAGGGTGGGGCGTTGCGATTTCGTCTTATTAGTGTACTAGTTATAATGAGTTTTTTGTTAGTGGCATGTGGAGGTTCATCACAGGAGAAGGTTGTTGGGAAATTAGGGGAAGAATGGGGTGACGGAAAAGGGTACGAGCTTACCGCGACAATGGAAATGAAAACAGGAGGGGAGCCGCGCACATATGATGTTAATGTATGGCATACAAAGCCTGATTTTTATCGTGTGACGGTAACGGAACAGAATGACAATGTCACGCAAATGATTGTACGGAATGAGGAAGGTGTCTTTGTTGTGACACCAGCATTACGGAAAACGTATAAATTCCAGAGTGAATGGCCGAAGCAAAATAGCCAAGCCTACCTCATTGGTGCGCTTGCGCAAGACATTGCGGAGGACAAGGAAGCGGTCATGACAGAGAAAGACGGCGAGTACATTTTTGAAACAGCAACACGCAATGCAGAGAAAACAGGTCTACCGCTACAAAAAATTATTGTCGATAAGAAAACGATGCTACCAAAATCCGTTGTCATTATGGATGAAAGCAAAGAGGAAAAAATCATGATTGATTTTAAAGAAATTGATTTATCCGTTGCGCACAAAAAAGAAGAGTATGCAGTTGAAAAATTCTCAGAAAATGAGGAAAATGAGGTAGCAGCTGCCGATATAGAGGATAAAGAGTTGCAAACGCATTATCCATCTGTTCAGTGGGAAAATACGAAGCTTGCGGATGAGACAGTCATTCAAGAAGATGGAGTAGAGCGTGTTGTTTTGACGTTTGAAGGTGAGAAGGCATATACATTAATGCAACAGCCAGCAGCATCAGGGAATTCGGTATTGCCTGTATTTGCACCAGGTGATTTAGCGGATTTAGGATTTACAATTGGAGCGATTACAGATACATCGATTAGTTGGGAAAAGGACGGTGTATCATTCTTCCTTGCCTCAACGAAACTGACAAGAGAAGAGATGATGGAAGTAGCAGCTTCCATGACAGTAGGAAATGTAAAATAGCAAGTGCTTTGTTGGGCGGATAGAGACGTACAACAATATAAAATCTAGTTGATAAATGACAAAAGAGGGTATAAGACAAATGGAACAGACACACTATTACCGTCCGACAAAGGCAATGATTGATTTACAAGCAATTCGTGACAATGTACAAAATTTGCGTCGTCACTTGCAAGATCATGTACAAATTATTGCTGTCGTAAAAGCGAATGCTTATGGACATGGAGATGTAGAAGTCGCACGTGCGGCATTACAAGCAGGGGCAACCATTTTAGCAGTTGCAACACCCGACGAAGCAGTACACATACGTAACCATTTTCCGGAAACCGATATTTTAGTGCTAGGTGCAGCACCCGTATCGTTTGCACCGTACGCAAGTGAACATCGTATTATGCTAACGGTATTTTCACCGAAATGGGTCAAGCAATTAAAAGTAGCACCAGCACTTTCCAAGCCTCTGCTACTACATATGAAAGTGGATTCAGGAATGGGCCGAATTGGTGTCACATCGAAAGCGCAGTTACTTGAATTATATGAAGAAATCCAAGCAACACCGAATGTTGTAGTTGATGGTGTTTTTACGCATTTTGCAACAGCTGATGAGGAAGAGACACAATACTTCGATCACCAAGCGAGTCTGTTTAAAGAGCTCATTGCGGCATTACCAGTTAAACCGAGACTTGTACATGCAGCGAATACGGCGACAGCTTTAATTAAAGACACAACGCTACAGTTTGATGCAGTTCGTTACGGTATTTCGTTATACGGTTTAGCGCCTTCCGGTTATGTTTCGCATATTTTACCGTTTCCGATTCATCAAGCGCTCTCATTAGAAACAGAGCTTGTCCATGTGAAACAATTAAAAGCAGGGCAATCGGTTGGTTATGGTGCAACGTACACGGCAACAGAAGATTGCTTTATTGGTACGTTACCAATTGGCTATGCAGATGGGATGATTCGCAAATTAGGCGGACAAACCGTTCTTGTAAGAGGAGAGCGTTGTCCAATTGTGGGGAGAATTTGCATGGATCAATGTATGATTTTATTGCCACGTGCATATAATGTTGGAGAACGAGTAACATTGTTAGGCGCACAAGAAAACGATTTTATTTCAATCGATGAATGGGCGACAAAATGCGACACAATTAACTACGAAGTGCCATGTATCATCACTTCACGCGTTCCGAGGATGTATAGTAACAAATAAAAGCACGAAATTCTACTAGAAACCGCGCGGCTAATTACAAGGATTGTCAGATTTTTTGTATTCTTGTCTTTTCATTGCCAATGTTCGATGTTAAAATGAACTTGTAATGTAGAAGTGTACGTATGGTTTTGGGTGGAGGTGCTTTCTGTGTACGCGAAAAAATTGGAAACGCAAGATTTAATGGTAAAACAAACGAATGATTTTTTTACAGAATTCAAACATATGTTTGAATTGATTTATTTTAGCGAAAATGAGGTCACGTACATGTCGACTGAAAATTTTTCGAAGCATACACAACCAAATCATATACGGGAAGCTTTAATGAAGGGCTATGTGGAAATGTCACACATCAATCTGGCAATTTGTAGGGAATGTCTACATGCAGAGTATGAGGCAGAACATATGGTAGAGCGTCTCGTTAGCGGGGGATGACAATTTGATTGTAAAACGTGGGGACGTTTTTTTTGCAGATCTTTCACCTGTTGTAGGTTCTGAACAAGGTGGTACAAGACCTGTCTTAATTATTCAAAACGATATCGGAAATCGATTTAGCCCGACGGTTATCATCGCTGCAATTACTGCGCAAATTCAAAAAGCAAAATTACCTACGCATGTGGAAATCGATGCGAAAAAGTATGGTTTCGAGCGCGACTCGGTAATTTTGCTTGAACAATTGCGTACAATTGATAAATCACGGTTAACAGACCGGATTACGCAGTTAGATGAAGCGCTCATGGAGAAAGTAGATATTGCATTAGCGATTAGCTTAGGGTTAGTAAAATTTTAATACATAAAAGTAAAGAGCATCGAAACAGCGCAATGTTTCGTCGCTCTTTTTTGTTTTAATGTAGAGCATATCAAGGAGTGAATAGTAAGCTCTTTTTTAGTGGTGATGGTAAAATGAAGTCATGAAAAATGAAAGGTAGTGGAATGATGGAACAAAAGAAAATGTTGCAGCTCATTGCAATAGATGCGAATGTAAAACCACATCAAGCAGAAGCTGTTATTAAGCTACTGGAAGACGGCAATACTGTACCGTTTATCGCGCGCTATCGTAAAGAAGCGACGGGTTCTCTTGATGAGGTGCAAATTAAAGCGATTGAAGACCGCTACCATTACATACAACAGCTTGAGCAACGGAAGGAAGAAGTACTACGTTTAATTGATGAGCAAGGGAAGTTAACAGAAGAACTATCGGTTGCCATTCAAGCGGCAACGGTTTTACAACGTGTGGAAGATTTGTATCGTCCGTACAAACAAAAGCGTCGTACAAAAGCGACGATTGCTAAAGAGCGTGGACTGGAACCACTGGCAGATGCGTTAATGAAGTTCCCTAAAGGCACGATAGAACCGATTGCTGCTAAGTATATAGATGCTGAGAAAGGCGTCGAATCAACCGAAGCTGCTTTAGCAGGTGCGCGAGATATTTTAGCAGAACGCTTTGCTGATGATGCATCCATTCGTGAACAGTTACGCAAGCTCTCCCGTCGTGAAGGCAAAGTTGTAACCGTTGGAAAGAATGCAGAAAAAGATGAAAAGCAAGTATTCGAAATGTACTATGAATATGAAGAGCCAGTCAATCGTATCGTACCACATCGTATTTTAGCGATTAACCGTGGTGAGAAAGAGGACATTTTACGTGTATCTATTGCCGTACCAGTAGAGCGTGCAATCCAAGCGATGGAGCATAAGTGGATTCCCTCAAAATTCATGGGTGATGCAGTGGCACAAGTAAAGGAAGCGATTGCCGATAGCTATAAGCGGTTAATTGAGCCATCCATTGAACGTGAAATTCGTGCCGAACTAACAGAAAAGGCAGAAGCACAAGCCATTCATATTTTCTCGGAAAATTTACGGAATCTTTTATTACAACCACCCATTCGTGGCAAAATGGTACTCGGCGTGGACCCGGCTTACCGCACAGGTTGTAAACTAGCTGTTATCGATGAAACGGGGAAAATGCTGGAGGTAACAGCCATTTATCCACATCCACCAAAACCGGATGTTGCAAAGTCTAAAGAAACGGTCAAAGCGTTATTGAAAAAATATCCGATTACAATGATTGCGATTGGCAATGGCACTGCTTCTAGAGAAACAGAGCAGTTTATAGCGGATACATTAAAAGAGATAGAAGGTAATATTGCATACGTTATCGTCAATGAAGCAGGTGCTTCTGTGTACTCCGCTTCAGATGTCGCACGTGCAGAGTTCCCAGATTTACAAGTAGAGCAACGGAGTGCGGTGTCGATTGCGCGCCGTTTGCAAGATCCACTTTCTGAGCTAGTGAAAATCGATCCGAAAGCGGTGGGAGTAGGCCAGTATCAGCATGACGTTTCGCAAAAGCAATTAGCAGAATCGTTAGCATTTATTGTGGAAACGGCTGTAAACCAAGTCGGAGTTGATGTCAATACAGCCTCTGCTTCGCTCTTACAATATATTTCAGGGTTATCAAAAACAGTAGCCGAAAATATCGTCAATGCCCGTGCAGAAGGTGGGAAGTTTACGTCTCGTGCACAATTGAAGAAAATTCCGCGTCTTGGTGCCAAAACATATGAACAAGCGATTGGTTTTTTACGTATACCAGAAGCAAAAAATTCACTGGATGCAACAGGGATTCACCCTGAAAGTTATCCATTAGCAGAACAAATTTTACAAATTGCCGGTGTGACGAAAAAGGATGTCGGTTCTAAAAAGGCAGAAGAGGCAATTGCTACGTTATCGATTTCCGATTTAAGTGAGCAACTAGGGGTTGGTGAAGTAACCATTCAAGATATCGTCGACACGTTAATGAAGCCGTCGCGTGATCCACGAGATGCCTTTCCGCAACCATTATTAAAAACAGATGTACTACAAATGGAAGATTTACAAGTCGGTATGGAACTACAAGGGACAGTACGAAATGTAGTCGACTTTGGGGCGTTTGTTGATATTGGTGTGAAGCAAGATGGACTTGTCCATATTTCGAAAATGAGAAAACAACGCGTGAAACACCCGCTTGATATTGTTTCATTAGGTGATATCGTAACCGTATGGGTAGAAGGCGTTGAAGTGAAAAAAGGTCGGATTTCCCTAACAATGCTACCACCAGCAGCGCAAAATGATTAAAATAGAAAGTGTACGGGGATTCCTTGTACACTTTTTTGTATGGAGAAGAAGTATATTTGCAGATGTATGAAACGAACATGCAGCTTTGAAACGATTGAGGGAATATTTTGGTGATTTGGAGGTGGATGATATGACAGATGAACAAGTACAGCAATTAGTAGAACAATTATCGCTTGCTTATTTTAAAGTCCCGTTTTTACATCAAGCGTATTTTAATAGTCGTTTAAAAACGACAGGTGGCCGTTATTTGCTGCAGTCCCATAATATTGAACTCAATAAGAAACTCTATGATCATTTTGGTGAGGAAGAACTGCGGGGGATTATTTTGCATGAACTATGTCACTATCACTTACATATAAGAGGGATGGGTTATAAGCATCGGGATAAGGATTTCCGTGAGTTATTAAAAAAAGTGGGAGCTCCTCGTTTTTGTTCTACTATAAAAGAAAATCAAAAAAAGAAGCGGAGACAGACAATTCATACGTATATTTGTGTAGGGTGTCAGCAATTATATAGAAGAAAGCGCAAAATGGATGTAAGTAAGTATTGTTGTAGTAAATGCAGAAGTGCAATTACCTATGTAAAAAGTGAAATAATCGGGTAGAATGGGTGTTTAAGAAGGAATGAATAGACTTGTTTTATACTGAAGAAACCTTATAAAACAAGGGTTTGTGAGCTTTTTGAAAAAAACTTAGAAAAAAGTTTATAAAAAGTGTTGACGTTTAGGATAGACCTGTCTATAATAATAAAAGTCGACAGCGTGATGCGAACGACAAACGAACAACATTCCGAAGTAGCTCAGTGGTAGAGCAACCGGCTGTTAACCGGTTGGTCGTAGGTTCGAGTCCTACCTTCGGAGCCATGGCCCGTTGGTCAAGTGGTTAAGACACCGCCCTTTCACGGCGGTAACACGGGTTCGAATCCCGTACGGGTCACCACTTATAAAAGAAGATAAAATATTTAGGTCCCGTGGTGTAGCGGTTAACATGCCTGCCTGTCACGCAGGAGATCGCCGGTTCGATCCCGGTCGGGACCGCCATTTGTTGGGGTATAGCCAAGCGGTAAGGCAACGGATTTTGATTCCGTCATGCCTAGGTTCGAATCCTAGTACCCCAGCCATTTCCGAGCCATTAGCTCAGTCGGTAGAGCATCTGACTTTTAATCA
>NZ_JBDQZI010000013.1:0-127990 GCF_042920265.1 Lysinibacillus sp. KU-BSD001
CCATAAAAGAATTTGAGTAAGCTCAAATTTGCTGGCATCATGTTTGATGTCCAAAATTTTGTTTCTTATTCAGAAACGTTTATTGTTAACGTTTTGCTTGTTCAGTTTTCAAAGTTCATTTTTCGTTCTGCTTCAACAGCAACTTTTATATCTTAACACTAACCTAAGTTTGTGTCAACAACTTTTTCGGAAGTTTTTTATCATTATCTGCTTTCGATAGTGACTTTTAGTATCTTACCATCGACTTTTTATAAAGTCAATGATTTTCTTTAAAACTTTCTTCATGTCTTAGCGACTTACTTATATTAGCACCACCTACTCATATTCGTCAACACTATTTCATAAGTTTTTTTGAGAAACTCATTTCTTTTTAAAATCCGCGCAAAAAAGGAGCATGCCAAACATGCGAAAAGTATTGATATTATTAGGTTTATTTACGCTATCATTAGCTATTTATTATTCTCTTCAAGACATTCGTATTCCTGTATTTTTAATGACAGAGGAGCCCAATGTAATTGTAAAAGGAAATAATGGACAGGTTCTGATAATAGAATTAGATTTTGAACATGATGGACTAGTAGAATTCATTGCTTCCCCAAACAGTCGTAATACACTATTTTTGTTAGACGCTGATCTTATTGAACGAGCGGACCATCTTGTGGAGTTATTAACTACCTATCAACGTGCTACTGGATTATTAGGGGAGACGCTTGAAACAGTTGAGGAAGATATAGCTGTTTATGAAAATGCATTCGATAACAAGCCATTATGGTTTATGTTAAAAGGTTATATGTATGAAGACACATTAAAACGCACATTATTTGAACAGCAAATTAATATGATTGCCCCTTCTCTTGTTGTTCGCAACAATGTGTTACCTAAAAAACTGGAAAAAGGAACGATATTATCTTTGCCTGTATATAAGGAGACAAATGTAGATTTTACTCAATTTTCGGATTGGGTGGCTAAACAACACTTTCTTTCTATAGAAGAAAGTCTATTTGGTTATTCACTTAAAACAAAACGTTATCCTTAAAAAAGACTGACCAGAAGTTGTGGTCAGTCTCTCTTCATTATTAAGATTGTTGCGCTGTTTGCTTTCGTGCTTTGCGGCGCTCCTCTAATTTTTTACGATCTTGCTCTGATTTTTCATTATACTTCGGTAACATTAATAACTGATACGCATTTACTGCGACAAGTGGGAATAATAATAGAGCAACATACATATTAATATTGTCTTGACGCCCCATTAACGCAATAATCCATTCTAACGATGTAATGACAATCATAAAGAACATCGCTGAAATCAATACGTGCTTTTTGCCAGTCATGTTCACTTTTTTCATAGCAGTTGCCACTGCTGCGCCTACTAAAAACACTAATAAACCTATGTAGAATAGCCAATCCCCTACAGATTTAGCATCAGGTGCAAAGCGGAAAATCACTAAATCCACTAAGACAATGACAATTAAAAGTAATTGTACCCAGTTCCAAAGTGTTAACGTTTTAAAAACACCGACACCAATTTGATGCAGCGTGAGATAAGCAAAAAAACCAGCTTGGGCAATTACACTCATCGTAAAACCAAGTAAAATCATCCATGTAAAGGCAGCAATAAATTCACCGAATTCACCTGCCACTAAATATGGTTGAAAGAAATTCCAGCGTATAAAAAGGCTTGCCACTGCTGTGACACCACCGCCAATTAGCATAGCTACTACAAAAAACTTAAACCAATTTCGTATCGTCACGACAAATTGTCCTCCGTTTATTCAATTTCCTCATCTTATTTTAACAATGCTTTTGTAAAAAAGCTAATGATGATGTGATTCCATACATATTATTCCCCGAAATGTGAACAATAATTGAAAGAGCGCTTTCACGGAAAGGAAGGAACTTATGCGGCGACTATTCATCTTATGTTGGGTAGCTTTAGTGTTAGTTAGTTGTTCAGGCGAAAATACGTCGACGTTATCATATGAAGAAGTAAAGAAAATTATGGTAGACGCATTGCAAACAGAAGAGGGTAAAAAAGCGATACGACAATTACTTCAAGACCAAAGTTTTCGTGAACTACTTGTGCTTGAACACACGGAAGTCGATACAGCCATGAAAAACACACTCCTCTCAAAAGAAGCGGAGGATTTTTGGAAAAAGACATTTGAAGACCCTAAGTTTAAGGAAACATTAGCAAAAAGCATGCAGGATCAGCAAGAAAAATTAATGAAAACCTTAATGAACGATGCCGAATATCAAAAAACATTAATCCAATTTTTTGATCAACCAGATATGCAAAAACAATTCGAGTCCATTTTAAAAGGAACCGAACTTCGAAAACAGATGGAGGACGTTGTAAAAGAAACAATTGAAAATCCATTAATGCAATCCAAATGGCAAGAGTTGATTCGTAAAAGTGGAGAGGAAGGTGGAGGAAAAGAAGGCGAATCTGGTGGCGGTAAAGAGGAAGGTGGAGGAAAAGACGGTGGCGGTAGTTAAAGCTGCTGTATACAACACTTATACAGTAAGCTGATTACTGTTATCTATAGCGAGAAAATACTCCCCCTCACCGAAAGATAGGTAGCGATTCTAATGAATGGAATCGCTACTTTTTATATGTAAAAAACTATCCACCCTTTATGGATGGATAGTCTTGAAATACAATTACTTTGTTAGCTTGTCAACGATACGTCCAGCGATTTCTAAATAGATTTTACCAGTAGCATGGTCTTCAGCATAAACAGACGGTGCAAAATCCTCATCTGCCCAGTCTGGTTGACCTAAAGGAATTTGACCAAGTAAATCGGTGCGTAACTCTTCCGCTAGTTTTGGACCGCCACCTTGACCAAATACGTATTCACGTTCACCTGTTAGTTTGGACTCAAACCATGCCATATTTTCAATTACACCAAGAATTTCATGGTTTGTTTGTAATGCCATCGCACCTGCACGCGCTGCAACAAACGCTGCTGTTGGATGAGGTGTTGTGACAACGATTTCTTTTGAAGCTGGCAACATTTGATGTAAATCAAGCGCTACATCCCCTGTACCTGGTGGTAAATCTAATAATAAGTAATCCAAATCGCCCCACTCTACATCACGGAAGAACTGATCTAATACTTTTCCTAGCATTGGTCCACGCCATACGATTGGTGCATTGTTTTCTACGAAGAAGCCCATCGAAATAACTTTTACACCCATGCGCTCTACAGGATAGATACGGTCATTTTTTACAACTGGCATTTCTGTAATGCCCATCATATCTGGTACGCTAAATCCGTAAATATCCGCATCGATTAAACCTACTTTTTTACCTAGACGAGACAGCGCTACTGCCATATTGACTGACACTGTTGATTTCCCAACGCCACCTTTACCAGAGGCAATGGCAATAAATTGCACTTTAGATAATGGCGATAAAATATCTTGCGCCTCTGCTTCTGTCGCTTGGCCGCGGAATGAATCTAATACTTCCGGTGATAATTCTTCAAAGCGAATACCTACTGAAGCTGCACCATTTGCTTTTAATACCTCAACAATTTTCATTTGAAGTGTCATTTGTTCTGGTGTGTTTGTTTTTGCAATGGCAATTTTGACGCTAACAAATTGCTTGTCTTCTTTAATTGTTACGCTTAAAATGCCGCCTGTTTGCTCTAACGTTCTATGTAAAAAAGGATCTTCTAATTGTCCCAATAGTTCTCTGACTTGTTGTTCGTTCATCAAATTCATACACTCCCCCAAATTTTATATCCATTGTTAGTATATCACACTGCACTTCTAGTAGTACTGTGAGTTGCTTCACTCATACGACATATCAAAATAGCTTTCAATACCTTCGGCGATGGCGATGGCCATTTTTTCTTGATAGTTTTTATCCGCAAGTAACGCACTTTCTTCTGGGTTGCTTAAGAAGCCTGTCTCTACTAACACAGAAGGTACTTCCGTTTTTTTCAGTAAATACACTTGCTCAATCGCCAGTGCTTCTCTGTTTGTGTTTCCTAAGTCTTCTCGAATCGATGATTGAATCGCTTTAGCTAAGTACTGGCTTTGCTCATGTCCTGTTTTATGATAAAACACTTGCGCACCACGCCACTGACTATCTGGAATAGCATTAGCATGGACTGTAATAAATAAATCCGGTTGTGTGCTTGCAACAATCGATTGTCTTAGGAAAATATCTTGTTTTTTGCGTTCTCGCAATGTTGGGTACTCTTCACCTGGTTTATGCTCGCTAATGACATCCCCTTCTGTTGTACGTGTCATCACAACTTCCGCTCCAAGACGCTTTAACTGTCGCGCTAGTTTTTGTGTAATTGCAAGTGTGACGTCTTTTTCAATGAGATCGCCATTTGACGCTCCACCATCTATTCCGCCATGTCCAGCATCAAGCACTATTGTTACCCCACCTAGAGGCTCAGGTAAGAAAAAGCGCCTGTCCGATGCACTTGTTTCATACACAACGACGAGCATACAAGTACATAGTAATACAAGTACTGCTAACCAACGTCGCACATGTCCACTCTCCTTTTTCCATACTATACGTAAAAGAGATGGAGTCTATGCATTATTCCATGGCGAGATGATTTTGTAATGTTGCGTAGAAACCACGTTGCTTCATTAATACATCGTGATTACCTGATTCTAAAATCTGCCCATCTTTTATCACCAGAATTGTGTCTGCATTTTCAATTGTTTTTAATCGGTGGGCAATCACGAAGCTTGTACGCCCCTTCATTAAGTTATTTAAGCCTTTTTGAATGTGTAATTCTGTCATCGTATCCACACTTGATGTCGCCTCATCAAGAATTAAAATATCGGGGTCTTCTAAAATGGCACGCGCAATCGCAATGAGCTGTCGTTGCCCTTGACTTAAATTCATACCACCGCTTGTTAGTAATGTGTCATATTGCTGTGGTAAATATTTAATGAAATTATGGGCATAAGCAATTTTCGCTGCTTGTTCTACTTCTTCATCTGTTGCGTCGAGTTTACTGAATCGAATGTTTTCACGGACTGTGCCAGAGAATAAGTACGTATCTTGCAATACAACACCGACATGGTCACGGACATTGGCCATTTTATAATGTGTAATCGGCTCACCGTCCAACAAAATTCTCCCCCCTGTCGTATCATAAAAACGAGTAAGAAGCTGAATAATCGTTGTTTTACCTGAGCCGGTTGGACCGACAATGGCTACCATCTCACCCGTGCTCGCTGTGAAATCAATGCCACGTAAAATGGGCTTTCCTGTTTCATATTCGAATGCTACTTGTTCAAACTGAACATCCCCGTTAAAGCGATTCTTTTCTTTCGCATCTGACTTGTCTGCCAATTCTTCTTTTTCGTCTAAAATTTCAAAGACACGCTCTGAACCAGCAATAGCTGACTGAAATGTATTTAACAAGTTGGATAACTGATGAATAGGACGGAAAAATTGACGCGTATAGACTACAACAGAAGCAATCACCCCAATGGTGACATCACCTTTCACTGCTAAAATAGCGCCCACACCAATAACTAATCCTGTACCAAAATTATTCATGAAGTTATTAATCGGACCCATAAAGCCAGAAATAATATCTGCACGCATAGCAGATGTACGTAGACGTTCATTCGCTTCTGTAAACTCTGCTACGGTTTGCTTTTCTTTCCCAAACAGCGTTGTAATATCCGAATTGGAAATAGTCTCTTCTATATACCCATTTAACTGTCCTAAATCACGTTGCCGCGCTACGAAATTAACACTACTACGCTTGATAATTTGCTTTGTTATCCATACGATGAACGGAATAACCGTTAATGTCACAATCGCTAGCATCCAATTCAAATAGAAAAGCACAAAAGCCGTCCCAATAATTGTTAGGAATGAAGAAATAATTTGTATAACACTTTGCGATAATGCGGCATTTAAGTTATCAATATCGTTTGTCATACGACTCATTAAGTCGCCTTGCTTACGCTTGTCGAAAAACGATACAGGTAAGTTTTGTAGCTTTGCAAACAACTGTTGGCGTAATTGGCGAATGGTTTTCTGTGAAACACGGATCATTACATAAGACTGTAACCACGTGAATAATGAATACACTGTATAGACAATCGCTAGCATGATGGACATACGAATCGCCCCGCTCACATCTACTTTTAAAATGTATTCATCCGTAATGACACCCACTAAGTACGGACCGATTAAGCCAAGTAATGAACCAATAATGACTAAAAATGTTGCTAAAAGCATCCCTAATTTTTGCTGGCGCAAATAGCTCCATATACGTAGGAGTGTCTGTTTTTGATTTTTTGGCTTTACGACAGGTCCATTAAATCGTCCGCCTGGATGGCCCATTGGTGGTGGCGGTCCGCCTGGTCGTTTATTCACTTACCGTCCCCCCTTTTTCTATTTGTGTGCGTACAATTTGTTGATATAAATCACTTGTTGCGAGTAATGCCTCATGTGTTCCACTGGCAGTAATTCGCCCATCATCCATGACAAAAATTTGATTTGCATGACGAATGGAAGAAACTTTAGATGACACGATAAATTTCGTTGCATCCACAAACTCTGCTTGAATTGCTTGTTGAATTTTCTTTTCAGAAATACTATCAACTGCACTTGTCACATCATCTAAAATAAGGATGGCCGGTTTACGAATAAACGCGCGCGCCATGGCGAGACGTTGTTTTTGTCCACCCGATAAATTCGTTGCCCCTTGCGTTAATCTATGCTCTATACCGGCTGGTAACTTCTCTACAAACTCGCTTGCACAAGCAGCAAGCAAACTTTCCGTAATTTGAGCATTTGTTGCGGCTTCCTCTCCGTAGCGAATATTGTCAGCAATCGTCTTGGAAAACAATGTTGCCTTTTGCGGTGCAAATCCAATCGATTCACGGAGCTGTTGTAAATCGTAGTGTTGAATGGGAATCCCGTCAATTTTTATCGTTCCTTGATTAGCATCAAATAAACGCGGAATCATTTTGACAAGTGTTGACTTTCCACTACCGGTCATACCGATAATCCCGACTGTTTCTCCTGCCTTCACGGAAAAGGACAGCTCCTTTAGTACAGGTTCTGTGTCTTTATTATAAGAAAAGTTGACATTTTCAAAAACAACATCGCCACGTACCGAATGATTCACTGGTTGCTGTGGACTCGTCACTTCCGTTGTTTCTTCTAATACTACAACGATACGCTCTGCGCTAGGTACGGCACGCGCAAGCTGTACAAGTACCATCGAGGAACTCATTAAACCATTCATCACCATCATTAAGTAGTTAGTAAATGCTAAAATAACGCCAATTTGAATCGTATTGTTTTCTACTTTAATGGCGCCCAGCCATAATGCTGCAACGATCCCCATATTAATAACGAACATCGATAACGGAGCTAAAATCCCAATGATTTGATCTGCATGAATACTGCGTTTCATCAGCTGCGTATTCACTTCAGCAAACTGGTCAATCTGATGATTTTTACGGTTGTATGCTTTTATTACTCGGATGCCTGCTAAATTCTCTTGTACTTTTGTATTCACTTGGTCCACAACCTTTTGTACACGGTGAAATAGCTTCCCTGAAACCATCGTAAAGAAGTACACACAAATAGCCAAAATCGGTACGACAACGAGTAAAATAGAAAACAACTCCCGCGCTGTGAAATACACCATCACAATAGCGCCAATAAATAACATCGGACCACGCACAAAAATCTTCAATAACATTGTGAGTGCACGCTGAAGCATTTCTACATCGCTCGTTAAATTTGTAATGAGTTTACCGAGCGTAAATTGATCCTTACTACTATTCGAAAAGTATGTAATCGTTTCATATAAATCATGTCGTATATCCGCCGCAAAATTGATAGCTGCACGTGATGCATAAATGGAACAACCTACACCACCAACCAAACCGACAATCGCTGCTGCAATCATCAGGCTAAACATCGTTACAATATAAGCCGTATCATTTTGTGCAATGCCGGTATCAATAATCAACTGTAAAATAGTTGGCTGCACTAAATCCATCCCCACTTCTAAAAGCATCATAAGTGGCGCAATAATAGCAAATGCACTATACGGCTTTAAATACTTTGTTAACTTCAAAACAGCCTGCAAAGCCCTAACCTCCGTTCATTCCAAAATGTTTCACGTGAAAAAACCCTCAAACTTTCGCTTGAGAGACTGGATTGTTACAAGTAACTCACTTCGTATATTACCTGTATCACCAATATTACTCTTCTACTGTTTCTTCGATTATTTCATCTAACGCAAAAGCCGCTTTAAAATCATTCATAATCGCTTCTGTCGCCTTCAGTTCACCTGCAATAATTGGGTGAATGGACTGTAATTCGACAGATTCTAATTGTTGTTTTAATGTATCTTGCCTAATAACCAATTGCTGATAAAAGGCAAGCGCTCTACCACGCCGAAATGTTTGTGCCCCATGATGCCCTCTTTTTCGCTCACCATGTCTACGTTCTGCTCTAGTAAATCCCTCTTCATGCTCTCTTCTCATGTACATCACCTCTTGAATACAATTGTATACAAATGTATTCCATTATACAATGAGTTGTTTTATTCTCAATGTGTCCCGATATACAAAATTACAATATGCCGTATTTAAAGCGCGGTTTTTATTATATAGTAGAATTAGTAGGTTTTTTGTATATTTTTACTAGATGAATATAGAAATGAGGGGGGATCACATGAATAGCAAATTAAAAGCCGTTGTGGATTCAATTGATATTTATCAAGCAACCTACCCAGAAGATGCTTGTGTACTCATTTTCGATACAGAAAAAGTAGTGGGGTATAAACGCGGGAAAATGGTCGATTTAAATATTAGAGTCGGGGAAACCATTGACATGCACAAAAACACAACAAGTGTCCGCGCAATGAAAAGCGGACAATTTCTCCGAGAAGAACGAGGGGCGGAACTATTTGGATTTGCCTATATCGCCTCTGCATGCCCTATTTATGACGAGGGCAAAGTTGTTGGGGTCGTTACTGGTGTGATTTCGAATGACCGTGTGCATCATATGCGGATTGTAGCTACAGAGCTTTCAAGTGCTGTACAGCAAATGTCTGCTACAACAGAGGAATTAACACAGGCTAGTACTCATGTATCCAAGCGCATGGAAGACTTATCGGCATTTGCCCATACAATGAATCATGATATCCAGCAAATTAACTCGATCGTCAATACTGTGAAAGATATTTCAAGAAAATCACAAATTTTAGGGTTAAATGCTTCTATTGAGGCAGCACGCTCAGGCGTTCATGGCAAAGGCTTCGCTGTCGTGGCAGAGGAAATCCAAAAAATGGCGCAAAGTAGTACAGCAAGTGCCGAAAACATTACGAAGGAACTCGAGAATATTACAAAATCGATGAGTTATGTAAATGAATCGACCACACAAATCGTTGCGTTTACACAGCAGTATACAGCAAGTATGCATGAAATGAATGAGGCGTACACAAATATGAACCGGATTGGCACTCAGTTAATGGATTTGAGCGAGGTGGATTAATACAATATAAACACACTACAGCTTATAGCAAAAATAAAGGAGCCATCCTCCACTGGCTTGGATAGCTCCTTTTAACGTTTAAGCTTTATCTCACTTTAACGAGCATCATTAAAACAAACAAGATGACACCAAGACCAATTAACCACCATACGAGATTTGTAATCTTCTTTGGTACTTTCTTTCCTTCCCATGCAGAAGGGCTATTCCATAAGAGTAGTAAAATAATAATCGTTATAATGGTGCTACAGCTTCTTAAAATAATGAATCCTAAACAAACATCTCCTAATAAATATTATCAGTACAGCTTTTACTGTCTCATACTACTCACTCTTACAAGGTGATGCAATTACGGAAATATTGTATTTTTCTCACCTTAAAAACCAACAATATAATTAATCTGAACTAATAGAAAAAACCTCCCAAGGCAAAAGCCTTGAGAGGTTGGAAGTTCTGTATGCGTAAAATTAACGTTTTGAGAACTGAGGTGCACGACGAGCGCCTTTAAGACCGTATTTTTTACGTTCTTTCATACGAGCGTCACGAGTAAGTAAACCAGCAGATTTTAACGCTGGGCGGAAATCTGGGTCAACTTGTAATAATGCACGTGCGATACCATGACGGATTGCACCAGCTTGACCAGTGAAACCACCACCGTTTACGTTTACGTGGATATCATAGCTACCTAAAGTTTCAGTTGCTACTAATGGTTGTTTAATTACTTCACGTAATGTTGCGAATGGAACGTAATCTTCAACATCGCGTTTGTTGATAACAATTTTGCCTTCGCCTGGTACTAAACGTACGCGAGCTACTGAGCTTTTACGACGACCTGTGCCGATATATTGAACTTGTGCCAAGGGTATATCCTCCTCTTTATATTATATTATCCGCGAAGCGTATAGCTTTCCGGTTTTTGTGCAGCGTGTGGGTGCTCTGCTCCAGTGTAAACGTTAAGTTTACCGAACATTTTACGACCTAAAGAGTTTTTAGGAAGCATACCTTTAACTGCTAACTCAATCATTTGAGTTGGGTATTTTTCTTTCATTTCACCAGCAGTACGTTGTTTTAAACCGCCTGCGAATTGAGTGTGACGGTAGTAAATTTTACCTTCTAATTTGTTACCTGTTAACTCAATTTTGTCAGCGTTGATGATGATTACGTGATCACCAGTGTCAACGTTTGGTGTGAAAGTTGGTTTATGTTTACCGCGTAAAATTGCAGCTACTTCAGAAGCTAAACGTCCAAGAGTTTGGCCTTCTGCGTCAACTACTAACCATTTACGCTCTACTTCGTGACCTTTAGCCATGAATGTTGTACGCATGAATATATCCTCCTAATCGATAGTTATTACCGTTATTTTTCATTAGTCTACACTATAAGTTTTCGGGGCTTATTTGTGGTTGGTAATGAAAATACCATACATCATCATATAATGGATTACATGATAAGTCAAGAGATTTAATTAAACACCTGGAGAAGTTGTACTAGCTCTCGTAGAATACCTTTTCGAGGTATAAACCTTGTGCTGGCGCGGTTTTACCTGCTTTCCCACGATCCATACTAGCAATCATCTCTTTAACATTTTCTGTATTTCTTTTACCAATACCTACTTCCCACAATGTACCAGCGATAATTCGCACCATATTGTATAAAAAGCCATTGCCTTCGATTGTCATATGCAGTTCCTCACCGTGCCAAGTAAGCTCTAAACGATAAACCGTACGCACTTTATCTATCACACTCGTATTCGCCGCGCAAAAAGCGGAAAAATCATGCGTACCGATTACCGCCTGTGCTGCCTCTTTCATCGCTTCCACATCCGGCTTGACACCGTTTGTTTCGACTGCATAAAAACGGCGAAACGGACTTGGAATCGCTTCACAGTTCCAAATATAGCGATAACGCTTGCCACTCACACTATAGCGTGCATGGAACTCGCTTGCTACTTCTTCTACTGCATGGACACGTATATCCCGAGGCAGCTGCACATTTAACGCCTTCCTATACTTATCACAAGGAATCGCAAGGGGTGTATCAAAGTGAATGACTTGTCCTGTCGCATGGACACGCGCATCCGTACGTCCACTTGCTGTAACCTTCACTTGCTCTCCTTTATGCATCACCGACAATACTTTCTCCAGCTCTAACTGTACGGTACGCTCTCCAGGTTGTACTTGGTAACCTGCAAAGTTTGTCCCATCATAGCTAATTGTCGCCTTTAACCTTCTCATAAAACACTCCTAGTTACGGAAATACACAAGTACTACGGCCATCACTACAAGTGATAATAATGCGAGTGTATCACCTGAATCCCATTTTAACTGGCGGTAACGTGTACGCCCTTCGCCCCCACGATAACCGCGCACCTCCATTGCCGTTGCTAAATCTTCTGCACGCTTAAATGCACTAACAAATAGTGGGACAAGCAATGGAACAATCGCCTTTAAGCGATCTTTTAACGGCCCTGCACTTAAATCAGAGCCACGTGCCATTTGTGCTTTCATAATTTTATCTGTTTCATCCATTAATGTCGGGATGAAACGAAGTGAAATCGACATCATCAATGCTAACTCATGTACAGGCAGCTTGATCTTCTTAAGCGGATTTAATAATGTCTCAATACCGTCCGTAATCGAAATTGGCGACGTTGTTAGCGTTAAAATAGACGTCACAAATACAAGAACTAAGAAACGAACCGAGATGAAAATCCCCTGCTTTAAGCCTTCCTCATAAATTTTAAGGAACCCTAAATCGACAATGATATTCCCTTCACGCGTAAATAAAATATGCAGTAGGAAGGTGAAAATCATTAAAAGAATGACCGGCTTTAACCCATTAATTAAGAAATAAAGGCGAATACGGCTCATGAAGATCACTGCAGCTGTAAAGGCTAATAATAACCCATACGTCATCACGTTATTGGCTAAAAATACGATGACAATAAAAGCAAATACAAACATCAATTTTGAACGTGGATCTAAACGATGCACAAAGGAATCGCCCGGAATATAACGCCCAAAAATCATTTTTTCCATCATGAATGATCACGCTCCTTTACAACAAGCGCAATCTGTTGTGCTAGTTCCTCTTCTGTTAAGCATACTTTTGCTAGCTTCGTATTCATCATTTTCTCGACACGTTGCTGGAACTTGACAATACGCGGTAATTCTAACCGGTACTCATTCAGTGTTTCCGCATCTGCAAATAGCTCTCGCGGCGTTCCTGTGAGTACACAGCGCCCTTCATGCATAATAGCGAGCTGATCGGCGTAGCGTGCCGCATCCTCCATACTGTGCGTCACAAGTATCGTTGTTAAACCACGTTCTTTATGCAGCTCGTAAAACATGTCCATAATCTCTTTTTGCCCGCGTGGGTCAAGACCTGCAGTTGGTTCATCTAATACAATGACTTCCGGTTCCATGGCCAGTACCCCTGCAATCGCTACACGGCGCATTTGCCCGCCGGATAAATCAAATGGCGATTTTTCAAGTACCATTTTCGGAAGTCCTACAAGCTGAATCAACTCCCGTGCACGACGCTCTGCTTCTTGTTCAGATACACCAAAATTCATCGGACCGAACATAATGTCTTTTAGTACGGTTTCTTCGAATAATTGATGCTCTGGAAATTGGAACACAATCCCGACCTTTTGACGAATCGGCTTTAATTCCTTTGCTTTTTTCCCTGCTTCAATCACACGGTCACCAATATGCACCGCTCCTGTAGAAGGCTTTAATAGTCCATTAAAGTGCTGTAGGATAGTAGATTTACCTGAGCCCGTATGACCGATAAGGGCTTGATATGTGCCTGAAGTAATCGCTAAATCGACATCGTAAAGTGCGTACTTTTCAAATGGTGTACCTTTAGAGTACGCATAGCCTACTTGTTGAAGTTTGATGTCCATAAGTCATTCACCAGCTCTTCTTCTGTCATATGTTGCCCTACAAGCTGTACACCTTGCGCTTGTAGTAGCTTCGTCATTTTCATCGCAAATGGTAAGTCTAACCCCAGTTCGACGAGTTGATCACCTAGCGCAAAAATTTCCGCCGGTGTTCCTTCGGCATATTTTTTCCCATCATTCATAAATAACACATGGTCCGCAAGCATTGCTTCCTCTAAATCATGTGTAATCGATAGTACTGTTAAGCCAATTTTTGCGCGAAGTGCTTGTACCGTTTGTAATACTTCTTCACGCCCTTGTGGATCTAACATCGATGTTGCTTCATCTAAAATTAAGATTTTGGGATGCATTGCAAGTGCGCCTGCAATGGCTACACGTTGCTTTTGCCCACCGGATAAATGATGAGGCTCATGGTTCAGGAAGTTATCCATTTTCACTTGTTTTAATGACCCGTGTACACGCTCTACCATTTCCTGATAAGGTACGCCGTTATTCTCAAGGGAAAAGGCTACATCATCTTGTACCGTAGCGCCTACAAATTGGTTATCTGGATTTTGAAACACCATCCCGATATGAGAACGTATCTCCCATAAGTTTTCCTCCGTTAACACTTCACGCATAATGCGCACTTCTCCTGCTTGAGGAAATAACAGACCACTCATCAATTTAGCAAGCGTTGATTTTCCTGACCCATTATGCCCCACAATGGCAATCCATTCGCCTTCATTCACAGCAAATGTGACATCTTGTACTGCTTTGCGTGCATCAGGAACGTCAGGTGTATATGAAAACGTTACGTTATTAAACGATAAAATTTCTGTCATGTTCTCCGCTCCTTACTTCTCTGCTCTACTAATAAAATTACACTTTTTTATATATGTTTGCTACCTTTTTTCAGAAAACTATATCCCGGTAAGGTTCATATATAAAAATAAAGCACGTTTGTCTAAAACGTACTTTATTTTTATATATGTATTAAGCTGCACTTTTTAAAGAATAAAAAAGCGCGCACCTCATTCAGAGAAATGCGCTTATCACTACATTAAATCGAACAAGACGGCTGCTCATTTCCGCTTATTCTTTGTGAATGAGGTGCGAGAGCTAGACGAGACGCCTGGAAAATCCACCGCTCATCGTAACGCTCAGCTTATTTATTGTCGTATAAATCATTTATTTAAAAAAGGGAGTGCCGTTCAACAGGTGAACTAGGCACCCCCTAACCCAAGTTTACGATTAAACTAATTCAATCACAACTACAGGTGCGCCGTCTCCACGACGAGGACCTACTTTAAGGATGCGAGTATAGCCACCTTGACGCTCAGCGTAACGTGGAGCAACCTCATCAAATAACTTTTGAAGTGCGAATGAAGTTGTTTCGTTACCTTCTTCATCAGTTTTCGTTACTAACTCACGACGGATGAATGCAGCCGCTTGACGACGAGCATGTAAATCTCCGCGTTTACCTAAAGTAATCATTTTTTCAACAGCTTTACGAACTTCCTTCGCGCGAGCTTCAGTCGTTTCGATGCGCTCATTGATGATTAAGTCAGTAGCTAAGTCACGTAACATCGCTTTACGTTGAGAACTTGTACGGCCAAGTTTTCTGTAACCCATGGATGTTTCCCTCCTTTATAAATATCTCTGATCTAGCTTATATATTGTAAAATGTGCTTAGTCTTCTTTACGTAATCCTAAACCAAGCTCTTCTAACTTCGCTTTAACTTCTTCTAAAGACTTGCGACCAAGGTTGCGAACTTTCATCATGTCGTCTTCTGATTTATTAGCAAGCTCTAGTACCGTATTGATACCAGCACGCTTTAAACAGTTGTAAGAACGAACAGAAAGATCTAGTTCTTCGATAGTCATCTCTAAAACTTTTTCTTTTTGATCTTCTTCTTTTTCGACCATGATTTCAGCAGTTTGCGCTTCATTCGTCATGCCTACGAAAATGTTTAAATGCTCTGTTAAGATTTTCGCTCCAAGCGAAATCGCCTCTTTTGGACCGATGCTACCATCTGTCCACACATCAAGTGATAACTTATCGTAGTCAGAGTTCTGTCCAACGCGAGTGTTCTCCACTTGGAAGTTGACGCGTGAAACTGGAGTGTAAATAGAGTCGATCGGGATCACGCCGATAGGAAGATCCTCACGTTTGTTTTGATCAGCAGGAGTGTAACCACGACCTCGTTGCGCATACATACGCATACGTAGATGACCGTTTTTAGCAATTGTTGCAATATATAGATCTGGATTTAAAATTTCTACATCACTGTCATGTGTAATGTCAGCAGCAGTAACTACGCCTTCACCTTTTACATCAATCTCAATGACTTTTTCTTCGTCAGAGTAGATTTTTAAAGCAAGCTTTTTGATGTTTAAAATGATTGAAGCAACATCTTCTACTACACCTTCTACAGTAGAGAATTCGTGTAATACGCCATCAATTTGCACTGATGTTACAGCCGCCCCTGGTAATGAAGATAGAAGGATACGACGTAGTGAATTACCCAAAGTGTTTCCATATCCGCGTTCTAGCGGTTCTACAACAAATTTACCATGCTTGGCATCATCGCTGATCGTTTCAATCTTTGGTTTTTCAATTTCGATCATTTCAATTTACCCTCCTTCAAAACATCGAATGTATAGGTTATACCATCATAGTATCCGGTCAAATATTGACCTTTGAAAATTGCACAAGACTTTTGCACAAGAAATGATGTTACCTAAGGAATATCCTTAAGTTGCACCCACTACACGCGACGACGTTTTGGCGGACGGCAACCGTTATGTGGAACTGGAGTAACGTCTTTAATAGCAGTTACTTCTAAACCAGCAGCTTGAAGTGCACGGATAGCAGCTTCACGACCAGCACCAGGACCTTTAACAGTTACTTCCAACGTTTTCAGACCATGTTCAAGGGATGCTTTCGCAGCAGTTTCTGCAGCCATTTGAGCAGCAAATGGAGTTGATTTACGTGAACCACGGAAACCAAGTGCACCAGCTGAAGACCAAGAAACAGCGTTACCTTGCATATCTGTAATCGTTACGATTGTATTGTTGAATGTAGAACGAATGTGTGCGATACCAGCTTCGATATTCTTTTTCACACGACGTTTACGAGTTTGTTGTTTACGAGCCATGTTAAGAAGGAACCTCCTTTACTTAATTATTTTTTCTTGTTCGCTACAGTCTTACGAGGACCTTTACGCGTACGCGCGTTGTTCTTCGTATTTTGACCACGAACTGGTAAACCACGACGGTGACGGATACCACGGAATGAAGCGATCTCCATTAAACGTTTGATGTTTAATGAAATTTCACGGCGTAAATCACCTTCAGTTTTATATGTGTCTAATTGTTCACGGATTTGGTTTAACTGATCTTCTGAAAGATCGCGTACGCGGATATTTTCGTCAATACCAGCTGCCGCTAATACTTTTTGAGAAGTCGTTTTACCAATACCGTAAATGTAAGTTAATGAAATTACCACGCGTTTGTCGCGAGGAATGTCAACACCAGCAATACGTGCCATGTACGTTGTGCACCTCCTTAAATATTACCCTTGTTTTTGTTTGTGTTTAGGATTTTCACAGATTACCATTACTTTACCGCGTCGGCGAATTACTTTACATTTTTCGCAGATCGGTTTCACAGATGGTCTCACTTTCATCTAACCTAACCTCCTTAATAGTCCGGAGTGCAAAAGATTATTTAAAACGGTATGTGATACGACCGCGAGTTAAATCATAAGGAGATAACTCAATAGTAACCTTATCTCCAGGTAGGATACGAATAAAGTGCATACGAATCTTTCCAGAAACGTGTGCAAGCACCGTGTGCCCATTTTCTAATTCTACCTTAAACATCGCGTTTGGCAAAGTCTCAACAACTGTCCCTTCGACTTCAATTACATCGTCTTTCGCCATCAACCCTTAGCTCCCTTCTATATGCAATTTCTGATTCCCCTGAGAATCAAAGCAACTGTTTTCTTCTAGTAAGAAGCAACCCATTAACATATGTCCGGATTGTATGAGAGATGTTTGAAAGACGCTCGTCTGGTTTCGCTTCACACAATCCACGGAATAGAACAGGTCCGGTTAAGGAACTGTCTTCCTTATGTTCATACGATAGCCGGAATGTCTAGGATGGGCTACCCCCACCCATTTACACAGATGCTTCCACGAAACCCATTATACCTTTTTTCCGAAGCGTCCACACGCCGTAGCGCTCAATTTCGTCTATAAAGATATATACCGGGCACAATATGCTTTTGCAACTCTCAAAAAATTGTTTTCCTGTTGCCTCCGCTTTTGACCTTACGCAGAAGCGTATCTAGCGCCCGGTCAGGTATCAGCTGCGGATGCCCTGTAATAGAGCGTCAAGATCAGCGAATACTTTTTCAATATCCTGCTGTCCATCAATATTCGTTAAAACGCCTTTCGCTTGATAAAAATCAAGTAAAGGTTGTGCTTGATTCATATTTACTTCCAGACGGTTTGTTACCGTTTCAGGATTATCATCCGCACGTGTGTAAAGCTCACCGCCATCTTTATCACATTTTCCTTCCTCTTTTGGAGGATTGAAAACAAGGTGATAAGATGCACCACAAGATTTACAAATACGACGACCACTTAGGCGTGCTACTAGTTCATCTTTTTCTACTTGGATGTTGATTGTATGCTCAACCGGACGACCAAGCTCTTCTAAAATGTGATCTAGCGCTTCCGCTTGCGGAACTGTACGTGGGAATCCATCTAATAAGAATCCTTTTTCACAATCCGCTTGTGAAAGTCGTTCACGAACGATACCAATCGTTACTTCATCTGGAACTAATTGTCCTTGATCCATAAACGATTTAGCTTGTAAGCCTAGTTCTGTGCCTTCTTTAATTGCAGCACGAAACATATCGCCTGTAGAAATATGAGGGATTGCGTACTTCTCAACAATTTTCTCTGCCTGAGTACCTTTACCTGCACCAGGTAGACCCATTAAAACGATATTCATACGTAATTTCTCCCCCTGTAACAAAACTTATCTACTGTGATAGCTGGTTAAGGAAACAAAAACGTTTCCCTAAACCTGCATTATTTCATAAAGCCTTTATAATGACGTTTCACTAGTTGCGATTCTAGTTGCTTCATTGTCTCTAGCGCTACACCGACTACGATAATCAAACTCGTACCACCAATCTGCACGGAAGCAGGAAGGTTCATAAAGTTAATAAATAGAATCGGGATAGCTGAGATGACAACAAGGAAAATTGCCCCTACGAAAGTTAAACGGTAAAGAACTTTTGTTAAATAAGTTTGCGTATCATTCCCTGGGCGAATGCCTGGAATGTATGCGCCTTGTTTTTTCAAGTTGTCAGCCACATTTTCAGGATTCACTTGAATGAATGCATAGAAGTATGTGAATGCAATGATCAGCGTAACATAGACTATAAAACCAACAGGATGTGTATACTGCAGATTATTTGTAATCCAAGTCGTTACACTATTTTGACCAAAGAATGTCGCAAGCGTTTGAGGTGTTACAAGGAACGCTACTGCGAAGATTACCGGAATAACCCCTGCAGCATTTACTTTTAACGGTAAGTGCGTTTGTTGTCCACCAACTGCCTGACCACGACCGGCAACTCGTTTTGCATATTGAATCGGGATTTTACGTAAAGCTTGTTGTACGTAAATGACCCCTACAACAATAGCTAATAGCACTAAAACTAAAAGAGCTAAAATGGCAATGTTAATGAATAACTGTTCACCAGCACCTTCAATTTGTTGTGCATATACTTGGTTCACTGCGTTTGGAATCGCGGCGGCAATACCAGCGAAGATAATAATGGAAATACCATTACCAACACCATGCGCAGTAATTTGTTCAGCTAACCACAGAAGGAATGCTGTCCCTGCTGTCAGTACAATGGCAATTGTTAAATAAGATCCAATGCTTGTGTCTGTAATCAATGATCCACCGTAGAATTGGTTGAAACCAAACGACATCGCAAATGATTGAATAAAGCCAAGCACGATCGTAAAGTAACGAGTGAATTGCGCGAGTTTACGTCGCCCTACTTCACCTTGCTTTGCCCACTCTGCAAACTTTGGTACAACGTCCATTTGCAATAACTGAACAATGATTGAGGCTGTGATGTACGGCATAATCCCCATCGCAAAGATAGAGAAGTTAGACAGTGCACCACCGCCAAATGTATTGAGGAAGCCAACAAGATTAAACTCGTCAGTCGCCTTTAATACATTTGCGTCAACGTTTGGTACCGGGATAAACGTCCCGATACGAAAAACGATTAACATTAAAAGTGTGAAGATGATTTTATTTCGTATATCTCGAACGCGCATAAAGTTAGAGATCGTCTGAAACATTAAATCACCTCAGTTGTTCCGCCAGCATTCTCGATTGCTTCTTTAGCAGAAGCTGAGAACTTGTGAGCTTTTACAGTAAGCTTCACATTTAAAGTTCCGTTACCTAAAACTTTAATGCCTGCTTTCTCGTTGCTCACTACACCAGTTTCTAATAATAATGCAGGTGTTACTTCTGCACCATCTTCGAAACGGTTTAATGCATCAAGGTTAACGATAGCATACTCTTTACGGTTGATGTTCGTAAAGCCGCGTTTCGGTAAACGACGGAAAAGTGGGTTTTGACCCCCCTCAAATCCTGGGCGAACGCCGCCGCCTGAACGAGCGTTTTGACCTTTATGACCTTTACCTGCAGTTTTACCGTTACCAGAACCGATACCACGACCAACACGGTTACGCTCTTTACGAGATCCTTCTGCTGGTTTTAACTCATGAAGTTTCATTATAGGTGGCACCTCCTTGTTCAATGTTGTTGAAATTAAATTTCTTTTACAGTAACTAAGTGAGCTACTTTTGTTAACATACCGCGAATAGCTGCATTGTCAGCTTGTTCAACAGTTTGGTTTGTTTTACGTAAGCCTAAAGCTTCAATCGTTTTACGCTGTGCCGGTTTAGAACCGATAACAGATTTAGTAAGGGTGATTTGTAATTTAGCCATTATAATTCCCCCCTTATCCTAATAATTCTTCCACTGATTTACCGCGTAGCTTTGCAACGTCCTCTGCGCGTTTTAATTCAGCTAAACCTGCTACAGTTGCACGCACCATATTGATTGGTGTGTTTGAACCTAGAGATTTTGAAAGAATATCAGTAATACCAGCAAGTTCTAGTACAGCACGTACTGGACCACCAGCGATAACTCCTGTACCAGGAGCTGCAGGTTTAATTAAGATTGAACCTGCACCGAAGCGACCTTGCACTAAGTGTGGAGTAGTTCCACCTACGCGTGGTACTTCGATTAAGTTTTTCTTCGCGTCTTCAACAGCTTTGCGGATTGCGTCTGGTACCTCTTGTGCTTTACCAGTACCGAAACCTACATGACCGTTTTTATCTCCAACTACAACTAATGCAGTGAAGCGGAAGCGACGACCACCTTTAACAACTTTAGCAACACGGTTAATTGTAACTACGCGTTCTTCAAGTTCTAATTTGTTTGCGTCAATGCGACTCATGAAGTATGTCCCTCCTTCTTATTAAAATTCTAAGCCGTTTTCACGTGCAGCTTCAGCTAAAGCTTTTACACGTCCATGATATAAGTAACCACCACGGTCAAATACCACAGTAGTAATATTTTTTTCAACAGCGCGTTTTGCGATGATTTCACCGATTTTCGCAGCTGCTTCTACGTTTGAACCAGCACCCTCGAAGTCTTTTTCTTGAGTGTTAGCAGAAACTAAAGTTACGCCAGCTACGTCATCGATAAGTTGTGCATAAATGTTCTTGTTTGAACGGAATACGTTTAAACGAGGACGTACAGCAGTACCAGAGATTTTAGCACGAACACGCCCATGACGTTTCTTACGAACTTGATTTTTATCTTGTTTCGTAATCATAGAGGTCACTCCTTTCTAATGCTTATGCAGCATTATTTACCTGTTTTACCTTCTTTACGACGAACGAATTCGCCTTCGTAACGGATACCTTTACCTTTGTATGGCTCTGGTGGACGAACGTCACGAATGTTAGATGCTAATGCACCAACGCGTTCTTTAGAAATACCTTTTACGATAATTTTCGTGTTTGAAGGAACTTCGATCTCTAAACCTTCTTCTGGTGTGAACTCTACTGGATGAGAGTAACCTACGTTCAGTACAAGCTTTTTACCTTGTAATTGAGCACGGTAACCAACACCGATAAGTTCTAGAGAGCGTGTGAAACCTTCAGAAACACCAGTTACCATGTTAGCTAGTAACGCACGAGTTGTACCGTGGTTTGTACGGTGTTCTTTAGACTCAGAAGGACGAACAACAGTAACGATGTTGCCTTCTTGCTCGATTTTCATATCTTGATGGAATTGACGAGTTAATTCGCCTTTAGGACCTTTCACTGTAACTGTGTTATCAGCAGCGACCGCAATAGTTACACCTGCAGGTACCTCGATAAGTTTTTTACCTACGCGAGACATTTAGTTGCACCTCCATTCTTTTTGTTGCTAATTACCAAACGTATGCTAAGATTTCTCCGCCAACTTTTTTAGCGCGAGCTTCTTTGTCAGTTAATAAACCTTGTGAAGTTGATACTAAAGCGATACCAAGACCGTTTAATACTTTTGGCACTTCATCAGTTTTAGCGTATACACGTAAACCTGGTTTAGAAATACGTTTTAAGCCAGTGATAACGCGCTCGTTATCTTTACCGTATTTTAAGAAGATACGGATGATACCTTGCTTGTTGTCTTCTACGTACTCTACGTCACGGATGAAACCTTCACGCTTTAAGATTTCAGCGATTTGTTTTTTAAGGTTAGAAGCCGGAACCTCTAACTTCTCGTGACGAACCATGTTCGCATTACGGATGCGAGTAAGCATATCTGCAATCGGATCAGTCATTGTCATGAAAATTTACCTCCTTCCCAAATTAGGGGATTACCAGCTGGCTTTTTTAACGCCAGGAATTTGTCCCTTATATGCAAGTTCACGGAAACAAATACGGCAAAGTTTAAATTTGCGGTATACAGAATGTGGACGACCACAGCGTTCACAGCGTGTATATTCTTGAACTTTAAACTTTTGCTTACGTTGTTGTTTAACGATCATTGATTTTTTAGCCACGTTTTCGCCCTCCTTGTTTTAATTACTTCTGGAACGGCATACCGAATTGTGTCAATAACTCGCGAGCTTCTTCATCAGAATTCGCAGTCGTTACGATCACGATGTCCATACCGCGTACTTTCGAAACTTTATCGTAATCGATTTCAGGGAAAATTAGTTGCTCTTTCACACCTAAAGTGTAGTTACCGCGACCATCGAATGCTTTTTTAGAAACACCACGGAAGTCACGTACACGTGGAAGTGCGATAGCGATTAATTTATCCAAGAATTCATACATACGCTCACCGCGTAATGTAACTTTAGCACCGATAGGCATACCTTCACGTAGACGGAAACCTGCGATCGATTTTTTCGCTTTAGTTACTACTGGTTTTTGACCAGTGATAATTGTTAATTCTTCAACAGCTGCATCTAGAGCTTTAGAGTTTTGAACTGCGTCACCAACACCCATGTTGATTACGATTTTCTCAACTTTTGGCAATTGCATAACTGATTTATAACCGAATTTGCTCATAAGAGCTGGAGAAACTTCATTTAAATATTTTTCTTTAAGGCGGCTCATGTAGTTTTACCTCCCTTCATGGTTTACTATTAGTCGATTACTACACCGGATTTTTTTGCAACACGAACTTTTTTGCCGTTTTCGATTTTGTAACCTACACGAGTCGGCTCGCCAGATTTTGGATCGATTAGCATTACGTTCGAAACGTGGATTGCAGCTTCTTGAGATACAATACCACCTTGTGGGTTAAGTTGGTTAGGTTTAACGTGTTTCTTAACGATGTTTACACCTTCAACAAGAACGCGTTCTTGTTTAGGATAAGCAGCTAAGATAACGCCCTCTTTACCTTTATCTTTACCAGTAATTACTTTTACTTTGTCGCCCTTTTTAACATGCATTATGTGTCGCACCTCCTTGATTGGTACTGTCATGAAATTAAAGAACTTCTGGAGCTAGAGAAACGATCTTCATGAAGTTGCTATCACGTAATTCACGTGCAACAGGTCCGAAAATACGAGTTCCGCGTGGAGACTTATCATCTTTGATGATTACGCAAGCGTTCTCGTCAAATTTGATATAAGTACCGTCTTTACGACGTACACCCGATTTTGTGCGAACGATAACAGCCTTAACAACGTCACCTTTCTTGACAACGCCACCTGGTGTTGCTTTCTTAACTGTACATACGACGATATCGCCGATGTTAGCAGTCTTACGTCCAGAACCACCAAGTACTTTAATTGTTAATACTTCACGTGCACCTGAGTTGTCAGCAACTTTCATACGACTTTCTTGTTGGATCACTTAGGTTACCTCCCTCCGGAATTTGTTTTACTTCCGAAATAGTTATTAGATAATAACCGCTTTTTCTACAACTTCCACTACGCGGAAACGTTTAGTAGCTGATAGCGGGCGAGTTTCCATGATACGTACGATATCACCGATTTTCGCTGTGTTTAACTCATCATGAGCTTTAAACTTTTTAGAGTACTTTACACGCTTACCGTATAATTTGTGCTTCTTATATGTTTCAACAAGAACAGTAACTGTTTTGTCCATTTTGTCAGAAACAACACGGCCAGTGTAAACTTTGCGTTGATTACGCTCAGTCATGCCTGAAAACCTCCTTTATCAGTTTTATTGTGCACTGATTTCTCTTTCACGAATCACAGTTTTCATACGCGCAATCGCTTTACGAACTTCACGAATGCGAGCTGTGTTTTCTAATTGACCAGTCGCCAATTGGAAGCGAAGGTTGAAAAGCTCTTCTTTCAGTGATTTCACTTTTAATTCAATTTCAGAAGTGGCAAGGTCACGGATTTCATTAGCTTTCATTAGATTCACCACCAGTTTCTTGACGTTTTACGATCTTACATTTAACAGGAAGTTTGTGTGATGCTAAACGAAGTGCTTCACGTGCGATTTCTTCAGATACGCCAGCGATTTCGAACATTACTTTTCCTGGTTTTACTACTGCTACCCAGCCTTCAGGAGAACCTTTACCAGAACCCATGCGGACTTCTAGAGGCTTTTTAGTGTAAGGCTTATGCGGGAAGATTTTAATCCAAACTTTACCGCCACGTTTCATGTAACGTGTCATAGCAATACGGGCAGATTCGATTTGACGGTTTGTAATCCAAGATGCTGTAGTAGCTTGTAAGCCCCACTCACCGAAAACTACTTCTTTACCGCCTTTCGCTTCACCACGCATGTTACCACGGTGTTCACGACGATATTTAACGCGTTTAGGTAATAACATAATTATTTGCCTCCTTCCTCAGAGTTCTTCTTAGTCGGAAGGACTTCACCACGGTAGATCCATACTTTAACACCTAACTTACCATAAGTAGTATCAGCTTCAGCGTGTGCATAGTCGATGTCAGCACGTAAAGTATGAAGTGGAACAGTTCCTTCAGAATAGTGTTCAGCACGCGCGATATCAGCGCCACCTAAACGACCAGATACTTGAGTTTTGATACCTTTTGCACCAGCGCGCATTGAGCGTTGGATTGCTTGCTTTTGAGCACGACGGAATGATACGCGGTTCTCAAGTTGACGAGCGATATTTTCAGCTACTAAACGAGCATCTAAATCCGCTTTTTTGATTTCAACGATGTTGATGTGTACACGCTTGCCAGTTAAATCAGATAAGTATTTACGTAAGTTTTCAACTTCCGTACCGCCTTTACCGATTACCATACCTGGTTTCGCAGTGTGAATTGTGATGTTTACGCGGTTTGCAGCGCGTTCGATTTCAACTTTAGATACAGATGCATCTTTCAGTGAAGTCTCGATATATTTACGAACTTTGATGTCTTCGTGTAAAAGATCAGCATAGTCTTTTTCAGCGTACCATTTTGACTCCCAGTCACGAATAACACCAACGCGTAGTCCTATTGGATGTACTTTTTGACCCACGGATTAAACCTCCTTCTTCTCAGATACCACTACAGTAATGTGGCTTGTGCGTTTGTTAATTGCGCTTGCACGTCCTTGAGCACGTGGACGGAAACGTTTTAATGTTGGACCTTCGTCAACAAAAACTTCAGAAACAACTAGGTTGTTAATATCTAACTCATAGTTGTGTTCGGCGTTAGCAACTGCAGATTTTAATACTTTCTCAACGACTGGAGACGCCGCTTTTGGAGTATGACGTAAAATTGCAACTGCTTCACCAACTTGCTTACCTCGGATTAAGTCTACAACTAGACGTACTTTACGAGGAGCGATACGAACTGTACGAGCGATAGCTTTAGCTTGTGTCATTAGGATTTACCTCCTCTCAAAATTAGCGTCTTGTTTTCTTGTCATCTGCACCGTGACCTTTATAAGCACGTGTCGGTGCGAACTCACCAAGTTTGTGACCTACCATATCTTCAGTGATGTATACAGGTACGTGTTTACGTCCGTCGTATACAGCGATCGTTAAACCGATGAAGTTCGGGAAGATAGTAGAACGGCGAGACCAAGTTTTAATCACTTGTTTTTTCTCAGAAGCCTCTTGTGCTTCCACCTTTTTCATTAGGTGGTCATCGACAAAAGGTCCTTTCTTTAAGCTGCGACCCATTTAGGAACCTCCCTCCGTGATTCCACCACGGCTCTCCGTGCGAACCGTAGTTTAACCACATTATTTTTTACGACTACGAATAATAAACTTAGAAGTTTTATTTTTCTTTTTGCGTGTTTTATAACCAAGAGCTGGTTTACCCCATGGTGTCATTGGAGATTTACGTCCGATTGGAGAACGTCCTTCACCACCACCGTGTGGGTGATCGTTAGGGTTCATTACAGAACCACGTACAGTTGGGCGTTTACCTAACCAACGAGAGCGACCTGCTTTACCGATGTTAATAAGTTCGTGTTGCTCGTTACCAACTTGACCGATTGTAGCACGGCAAGTAGCTAATACTAAGCGAACTTCACCAGATTGAAGACGAACGATTACGTATTTACCTTCACGACCAAGTACTTGTGCAGAAGTACCAGCAGAACGTACTAATTGTCCACCTTTACCAGGTTTTAACTCGATGTTGTGTACTGTTGTACCCATTGGAATGTTTGCTAATGGTAATGCGTTACCTACTTTAATGTCAGCCTCTGGACCAGAGTAAATCGTTTGACCTACTTCAAGACCTTTCGGAGCTAAGATGTAACGTTTTTCACCGTCAGCGTAGTTAATTAATGCGATATTCGCAGAGCGGTTTGGATCATATTCGATAGTAGCAACGCGTCCTGGAATGCCGTCTTTAAGACGTTTGAAGTCAATTACGCGGTATTGCTTCTTATGACCACCACCATGATGACGAACAGTAATTTTACCTTGGTTGTTACGACCAGCTTTGCGTTTGATTGGTGCTAATAAAGACTTTTCAGGCTTATTAGTTGTAATTTCAGCAAAGTCAGATGACGTCATATTACGACGACCATTTGATGTTGGTTTATACTTTTTAATCGCCATGTGTTTTCCCTCCTTTTATATTGTGCAATGTAACCCGAACTGGATTAGATTTCGAATAATTCGATTTCTTTTGACTCAGCAGTTAATTTAACAATCGCTTTACGACGTTTGTTAGTGTAACCACCAAATTTACCAACGCGTTTGAATTTACCTTTGTAGTTCATGATGTTTACTTTCTCAACTTGAACGCCGAAGATTTCTTCAATTGCATCTTTAACTTGAGTTTTGTTAGCGCGAGTGTCTACTTCGAAAGTATACTTTTTCTCTGCCATAATTTCAGAAGAACGCTCAGTAATGACCGGACGTTTGATGATATCACGTGCTTCCATTATCCAAGCACCTCCTCAACTTTAGTTACTGCATCTTTAGTGAATACAACTTTTTCGTGACCTAAAAGATCAAGAACGTTGATTCCAGCTGCAGTTAAAACAGTAACACCAGGGATGTTACGTGCAGATAACGCTACGTTTTCGTTAAGCTCAGCTGTTACGAAAAGCGCTTTTTTGTTGATTTCTAATGCTTTTAAAATAGCAGCGAAATCTTTTGTTTTTGGTGCATCTAAGTTTAATACATCAAGAACTACGAAGTTTTGCTCTAACACTTTAGCTGATAAAGCTGATTTAAGAGCTAAGCGACGAACTTTCTTCGGTAATTTGTAAGAGTAGCTACGTGGAGTTGGACCGAATACGATACCACCACCGCGCCATTGTGGAGAGCGGATCGAACCTTGACGAGCACGACCAGTTCCTTTTTGACGCCATGGCTTACGACCACCACCAGCAACTTCAGAACGGTTTTTAACTTTGTGATTACCTTGACGTAGAGAAGCGCGTTGAGCGATTACTGCGTCGAATAATACTGCTTCGTTTGGCTCGATTCCGAAGATCGCATCGTTTAATTCGATTTCGCCAACTGAAGCACCTGTTTGACTAAGTACAGATACCTTTGTCATTCCTGTGTCCTCCTTTCTTCAGAGAATTATTTAGATTTTACTGCAGTTTTTACTGCAACAAGAGCTTTTTTAGAACCAGGAACATTACCTTTAACTAGTAATAAGTTGCGTTCAGCATCAACCTTAACGATTTCAAGGTTTTGGATTGTTACAACATTACCACCCATTTGACCAGGTAATTTCTTTTGTTTGAATACGCGGTTCGGAGCAACAGGACCCATTGAACCAACACGACGGTGGTAACGAGAACCGTGAGACATAGGACCACGAGATTGTCCGTGACGCTTGATTGCACCTTGGAAACCTTTACCTTTAGTCACACCTGTTACATCAACTACATCGCCTTCTGCGAAAATTTCTACTTTGACTTCTTGACCAACTTCGTATTCTGCCACGTTAACGTTGCGGAACTCACGAATGAAGCGCTTAGGAGCAGTATTTGCTTTAGCTACATGACCTTTTGCTGGTTTGTTAGCAAGCTTTTCGCGTTTGTCTTCGAAACCAACTTGAATTGCTTCGTAACCGTCAGTTTCAACAGTTTTCTTTTGAAGAACTACGTTTGCAGAAGCTTCGATTACTGTTACTGGGATTAAATCGCCGTTTTCAGCGAAAACTTGAGTCATGCCAATTTTTCTACCTAAGATTCCTTTAGCCATTCGTCACACCTCCTATAAATTTTGAAAAGTTATATTTGTTTTTACCATTAAAGTTTGATTTCGATATCAACGCCAGATGGTAAGTCAAGTTTCATTAACGCATCAACAGTTTGTGGTGTTGGGTTAACGATATCGATTAGACGTTTATGCGTACGCATTTCGAATTGCTCACGAGAATCTTTGTACTTGTGAACAGCACGTAGGATTGTGTACACAGACTTTTCAGTTGGTAACGGAATCGGACCTGACACGCTAGCACCTGAACGTTTAGCTGTTTCTACGATTTTTTCAGCAGATTGATCAAGGATACGGTGATCATACGCTTTTAAACGAATACGAATCTTTTGTTTTGCCATAATTTTCCCTCCTTCTCGCCTATTTTCTAGACATTCTCCACGAAAATTTCCCACACACTCGCCATGGCAAAGCGGCCGGGTGTGTCGGCAACCTCTCGCTTCATCGCAGTCAAAGACCAACATTCAACATTATATACAATAAAAAAGAAGTTCGCAAGTGTTTTAGCAAAATTCTTTTTTTATCATCTATAACATTATATCTTTATATGCATTCGCTCTTTTTGAGCCGTTACCTAGTATATAAGAGTATGAAAGCGAAAGCAACCCAAAAGAAAGCAAAGTGCTGTAGATAAAATATTCAGAATACTAAGCGTATACAAATTATCTTCACTTTAAACAGAGACGTTTATATTAAATAGGAAGATTGTATGGATGTATTCAACCGGATAATTTCCTCCCCACTAGAAAAACCGCCAATTTAAAAATTGACGGCTTTTCTTTGCCTAGTAGGAAATCGTTTACTTATCTAAAAACAAAAAAACCGGTTATCCCATCTAACCAGTTTTTTATTATGATTGCTTCGTTGTTTTGTCAAAGTCACATAAATCAATCCATTGCAAAATCGCCTGAATCACTCCATTGAACGCTAAGCCGTTGGGTGTGAGCTCATATTCCACTTTTTTAATAGAAGAGTCTATCAATTTTTTATTGACTAAGCCTGTATCTACAAGCTCATTTAAACGTTCTGTTAATAAACGGTCTGAAATCCCTGGGATCATGGCGTGAATTTCGTGGTACCTTTTAGGTCCTGATAATAAGGTATATACAATCATGCCCATCCATCGTTTCCCTATAAATTCTATTGCTTGATGATAGCTACTACATTTATGTGTACAATTCGGTTGAGTCATCTAATAACCTCCCGTCTGTGATTGCAATTTCTCTTATTATAACATAGAAACTTTTTTGTTTGACGCACTAACTTACTAATGGTAATATTCTATTCAACAACTTACCTTAAGTAAGTTTTAGGAGGAATTATTATGTTAACAACAACAGTATCAAATCTATATACAATCATGGAAGAAAGAAAATCTGTTCGTAAATACGATCCTACTTTTAAAATGACACAAGCAGAACTGGCAGAAATCATTACGAAAGCAACTAGCGCACCGTCTTCAAGTAATCTTCAACCATGGAGATTTCTTGTGATCCAAGATGAGGCTATCAAAAAAGAACTTCGCGAAATTGCTAACAATCAAGAACAAATTGAAACATCTGCAGCAGTCATTGCCGTTTTAGGTGATGCTGAAATGTATAAAAATGTTGAAAAGATTTACACACAAAATGTAGCTGAAGGTCATATGGGAGAAGAACAGAAAAATATGATGATTACGAATTCACTCCGCATGTACCCTTCTGCGCCATTCGAAATCAGAAAGAATATTGCAACTTTTGATGCAGGATTAATTTCAATGCAACTCATGCTGCTTGCTAAAGAAAAAGGCCTTGATACAGTAACAATGGGCGGTTTTGATAAAGTAAAATTTGCTGAGCGTTTTGAATTACCTGAAAATCAATTCCCTATCGTACTCATCGCCATCGGTAAAGCGGCTGCACCAGCATATGGTTCTTCCCGTTTACCTTTAGGAGACATTGCCCGTTTTATCTAAAATAAAAACTCAGCCGACGTCCAAATGGCGTCTGCTGAGTTTTTCACTTTATTATACGTAAATGATTTTTTCAATAAAAATCAAATATATGTCTTAAAGGGAATACAATTAGCTATCTCTAGGCTTTCGTTGAGTTATTTATAAAGATTGCTTGATCACCTTTTTGTAATAACTGATAGATAGTACAGCAAATAGAATATACATTGCAATATACAAGCTCATCGTAATCATTAATGGAGCAACTAATTCTGAGCCGAATAAAAACCAACCTGACTTCACAGCAAAATAACTATGCAATAATCCGATTAGTAGCGGCACACCGAAGTTAAATGCCTGTTTCGCATAAATGCCGCGCATAATGTCCTGCTGGGAGAAGCCGATTTTACGTAAAATTGTATACGATGGTAGCTCCTCATCCGCCTCTGACATTTGCTTAAAGTATAAAATGCTCCCTGTTGCGAGTAAGAAGGCTAAGCCGAGGAAGGCAGTAGTGAAAATGATGACCCCCATCGATTTAATCGTTGCACTACGAGCTTGTTCAAATGAAGGTTGGGAAATGGTTTCAACAACTATTTCACCACTTTCATCAAGAACTTCCCTAGAAAGCTTGTTCAGATTCATTGCCTTGTAAAGTGATTCTGCACGTTCTTCATATTCTTCTGTTACCTCAACAGAAATTTGCTTTGCAAAAGGCATCGTTGCTACTGTTGGAATTTCCTCAAATTGTGTATCTGTTACGATAAAGACTGGAGCTCCACCACCAATAGCTAATCCAGCCAACAAATCTTCCCGTACTTCTGTAATACGCATTTCAAAAAGCTGCTCATCTGCCTGTACAGTTGGTACACTCTCTACTTTGATAGGAAGCATTTGTGCCAACATACCTACATGATTGGTCACTAACACGTCTCCCTCTAAAAGAGTATACTCTGGTACGATTTGCTGAAAATCAGAAAGTGGTATGACAGTTGTTTCAGCATCTAAATTTATAAGCGGGCTATTTTTTAAATTGACATCCACTATTTCGCTCACATTGACCTTTACCTGCTTTAAGCGATAAGTTGTTGTTTCATAAGGAATATTATTCATTTCAAGCCCCGCTAAAAACTTATCGCCCTCCTCATCAAATACAGTAAAATCGGTAGGGGAAGTAACTCTAGCCTGACTAGCTGCCGAATAATAAGTGATATACGAAAGTGTTGTAATCGCTAGAGACACCGCTGTAAGCACTGTAATGAGTGTTAATGACTTTGCATTCCCCTTCATCCGATGCATAATTGGCGTCAAAGCCAGTACATCAGTCGACTTTAAATGCCCATTTTTCTTTAAACGTATTAAGTTTATAACAAACGAAACAGAAAAACGGAATACTAAGAACGTACCGCCAATGGTCGTTACTAAAATGATGATCATATTTAAAAATAAATTGTTCGCACTTTCTAAATCAAATAGTTTTGTCGAAGCATAATAGCCATACACGATTAAACCAATTCCAATCGCTCCAACAACCATTTGTACTAAACTAAAGCGCTTCACTCGCTCATCAGCCTGTTTAGACGCTGTGAATAATGATAGTAACGACACACGACGAATAATAAATGCCATTTGAATTAAAATGACGATTAATAAAACCCCAAAAATAAGGGCGGTCCGAACAATAGCTTCCGTACTGAAAGTCATGCTGACGACTGCGTCATAATCCAGCACCTTTAGTAAAATCATCGCAAAAATACGTGAGCTTAAAAAACCGATGCTCATTCCAATGACAACTGCTCCGACAAATAAAAGCATATTTTCTAATGCAATTAATCGAACAATTAACCCTTTCGTCATCCCAATTAACTGATAAAGCCCAATTTCTTTACTGCGACGCTTCATAAATAAATGATTGGCATATAACACGAAAAACGTCACGATAAAATACAGTAAGTACGATGCTGCTTCAAATCCAGCTGTAGCTGTACCACTCTTTTCTGTAGCTTTTAACACCGAGTTATTAAATTGCAACGTAATAAACGAAAAATAGAGCGTTACACTAAAAATAAGCGCAAAAAAGTACAAATAGTAATGCTTAATATTTTTTTGCATACTACGTAGAACAAGTTGGCTAAGCGTCATAGCCATCACCACCTAGCACACTTTGCGTATTTAAAATTTGTTGGAAAAATTCATTACGCGATTTCTCGCCTTTATAAAGCTCTGTATAAATTTGTCCGTCCTTTAAAAATAGCACGCGACTGCAAAAGCTTGCGGCAACAGCATCATGTGTCACCATCATAATCGTTGCCTGCTTTTCTTTATTGATCTTCTCTAAATTTGCAAGTAGCGCCGTAGCCGATTTAGAATCAAGTGCGCCAGTCGGTTCGTCTGCAAAGATAATAGAAGGATTTGAAATGAGGGCACGTGCTGCAGACGTTCGTTGCTTTTGTCCTCCTGAAATTTCATTTGGGTATTTATCGATAATATCTTCTATTGCCAAAATCTTTACAAGCTCTTTAAATCTAGCTTCTGCTGCTGCCTTTGGAATTTTACTGATCGATAGTGGAAGCAAAATATTTTCCTTCACTGTTAATGTATCGAGTAAATTATAATCCTGAAATATAAAGCCTAGTTGCTCGCGTCGGAAGTTTGCGAGTACTTTTTCCTTCATCCCTTGTAATTTTTGTCTGTTGATTTCCACTAGTCCTTCTGAAACAGCATCAATCGAACATAGCACATTTAATAACGTCGTTTTTCCTGACCCTGAAGGTCCCATAATGCCAACGAATTCCCCTTTATTCACTTCTAAATCAATTCCCTTTAATACTTCCTGTTGTAATGCACGTTTACCATACGTTTTGCGAATTTTCCTTGCGATTAAAATCGGCATCTCTCTCATCCTTTACTTCAACTTGTTGCTTTTATTTTATCTTGTTCATGCATGCGTTTCGTTCGTTTTACATGACAAATAAAAACGGTACATGACATTTTCGTCACATACCGTACGATTTATGATATTCATTGTCCATCGGAAACTGTATGGTCACCGTTGTTCCTACATTTACTTGTGACGTCATTTGTAGCCGAATCCCTAATTTCTCGGCAGATTGCTTCGCTAAATAGAGGCCCATTCCTGTTGCAGCCATCGTTTCTCGGCCAATCGTGCCCGTATACGATTTTTGAAAGACACGTGGTAAATCTTCCGTTGCAATCCCACAACCAGCATCTTGCACGTGCAAACACATATGCCCTTGTGTATCTTGTTCTGTATAAATATGAATTTCCGTATTCGGTTTACTGTACTTCACCGCATTTGAAAAAATTTGTCTAAAAATAAAAGCAAGCCATTTGGCATCCGTCGTGACTACTTCCTCTAACTCACCGATTTCGATCCCAATTCCTTTTTCTAAGCACCATGAACGTAATTCACGTATTTCTTTATAAATAACCGATTGCAATACTACTTTCTCTAAGCGATTATCCTTTTCAATCGTAGATAGCCGTGTCGCATGTAGCTGCTGATCCAGTAATAAATAAATGCGGAGCCATTCATATTCGACCCGCTCTTTTAATGTCCCTTGCTCTATTTGATCCATCATTAGCTTCAGCGCGGTCATTGGGGACTTCATTTCATGTACCCAAGCAAGAATTTCATCATGTCGCTCTAATGCATCTAGCTTTTGCTTGTTCATTTGTTGCTCTAGTTCATGTATTGTTTTATTGACGTGCTGTAACATTTGTCGCTGAAATGGCGAGACCTCATCCTCCATTGCACCCCCACTACAAAACGTGCGCAATTGCTTCGATTCTTTTACATAACGCCAGCTAAAGAAAATGAGGAAAAGCAGTACATTTATCAGGTTGATGTACCGTATGGACACATCTGAAAATCCATCATCTAAAAAAAATAAAATATTCATCCATAATTGCAGACACACAAAAAAGCCAATCCATGCAAGCCGTTCTTTTAAAAATAGCCACATCATTGTGACACCGCCATATAGCCAAGCCCCTTTTTCGTCACAATCACATCTTCTAACCCAATTTCTTCAAGTCGTTGACGTAGTCGATTGACATTGACCGTTAAAGTATTGTCGTTGACGAAGCGTTCATCATCCCAAAGCTGTCGCATCAATTCATCCCGCGAGACAATTTGTCCACTTGATTTCAGCAACACCTTCAAAATAAATAGTTCATTTTTCGTTAATTCAATGTGCTTCCCATCATATTCAACCGTTGCACGATCATAATCAATGATGGCATCGTTCCATCGAAGCATTTCAGTTGGTTGCTCTTGATAGTCATATGTACGTCGAAGTAATGCCTGCACCTTCGCTAATAGCACATCCATATGAAAAGGCTTTTGTACAAAATCATCTGCTCCCATTTGCATCGCCATTACCATATCCATCGGGTGATCTCGTGAGGATAAAAATAAAATCGGTACTTTGGAAATCGCTCGTATTTCTCGGCACCAATGAAAGCCATCAAAAGCTGGTAACTGAATATCAATAATGACCATCTGTGGCTGCTCCGCTAAAAACTCGTCCAATATGTGCTGAAAGTTGGCTGGTCCGATTACGTCAATCGACCATTGTGCGAAGCGTTCCTTAATGATTGCGAAAATCGATTCATCATCTTCTATTAAATACACTTTCACATCTCTCACTCCTCTCAACCAGCGCTCATCTACTTTTATTATACACTTTTTGTAAAATATCAATATAGACAAGTATGTAACAAAATAACAAAGTATATCGTTTTTGTTGTTGATTTCTAATATTTCAGATTAATTGTATAATGATTAGTAATTGTGTTTTACATTCATACAAATACTTTTATATGAATCATTCTTTATATTGGTATAACGATTAATCCATTTCATTGTATAAAAGGAGGGCTTATTTTGGACATTCGTCAAATTGAATATTTTGCAGAGGTTGCGAAACATCTAAGTTTTACAAAAGCTGCTTCTACTTTACATGTATCACAGCCTTCTATTAGTAAAGCTATTCAAAATTTAGAAGCCGAGTTAGGTGTACCATTATTCTATCGCTCTTCTAAACAGTTAGAGCTAACAGATGCAGGGCAGGCAGTGTTAGTGAATGCGAAGCAAGTATTAGAAGCATTTAAAAATTTACGCTCGGAGTTAACCGACTTAATGGATTTAAAAAAAGGACAAATCCGTATCGGTATTCCACCGATTGTCGGTGCAGAGTTTTTCACAAAATTAGTAAGTCAGTATAAGGAGCAATACCCTTATATCGAAATTATTTTATCCGAGGTGGGGACGAAAAAGATTCGCGAAGGGGTGGAAGCAGGGGAATTAGATATTGGCCTCATTTGCAATTTATGTATCGCGACTAATCAATTAGAAACGATCAGTATACTAAAGGACCCACTAATGTTAATTGTTCATTTGGATCATCCACTAGCCACTCGTCCTTTTATCAAATTATCTGAGCTGAAAAAAGAAACATTTGTCATGTATCGGAAAGACTTCACTTTATATGACCGTATCGTGGAAGAATGCGCTAAAAACGGTTTTGTTCCTAACATTGCTTGCGAAACATCACAGAAGGATTTAATTATTGAAATGGTCGCAGCTAAGCTAGGGATTGCTTTACTCCCTAAAAAAATTTGTGAGAAAATAAAGGATGATACGATTGTAGCTATCCCATTTGATGAAGAACATATCTTCTTAGAACTAGGGATGGCGTGGAAAAAAAATAAATATTTATCCTATGCTGTACGGGAGTTTATTGCACTGACGCACGATTTTATTTCTGACTAAACAAAAAGACACATCTCTAAGAGATTGTGTCTTTTTTAATGTAGTGTATTGCTTAAGCGTTGACTGTACTACCGTACTTCGCTTTTGCTTCTAAACGTTTTTTGTGTAGGATTGGCTCTGTATAGCCGTTTGGTTGATCATAGCCTTTGAATACTAACTCACAAGCTGCTTGGTATGCTACGGATTCTTCGTAGTTTGGCGCCATTGGACGGTATGTTGCATCGCCCGCATTTTGCTCATCTACGACTTTCGCCATACGCTCCATTGTTTCAACAACTTGTTCTTCTGTACAAATCCCGTGATGTAACCAGTTTGCCACGTGCTGACTAGAAATACGAAGCGTTGCACGGTCTTCCATCAGGCCGATGTCGTTGATATCAGGTACTTTCGAACAACCTACCCCTTGTTCTACCCAACGTACAACATAGCCTAAAATACCTTGTGCATTATTATCTAATTCTTGTTGAATTTCCTCTGGGCTCCAGTCTGTTGTTGGTGAAACTGGAATTTGTAAAATCGAATCTGTGAAGTCCTCTGAGCTCGATAAACCTTTTTGTACGTCTTTTACGTTTACTTGATGATAGTGTGTTGCGTGTAATGTCGCAGCTGTTGGTGATGGTACCCAAGCTGTGTTTGCCCCTGCTTGTGGATGGCCAATTTTTTGCTTTAACATTTCCGCCATTAAATCTGGCATTGCCCACATGCCTTTACCGATTTGCGCGCGACCTTGTAAGCCCGCATCAAGCCCTACTACTACGTTTGATTTTTCATATGCTTGTAACCACGTAGAAGATTTGATTTCATTTTTGCGAATCATTGGGCCAACTTCCATTGATGTATGGATTTCATCACCTGTACGATCTAGGAAGCCTGTGTTAATGAATACAACACGGTCTTTTACTTCTTTAATACATGCTTTTAAGTTTAGTGATGTACGACGTTCTTCATCCATTACACCAATTTTTAGTGTGAATCGCTCTAAGCCAAGTAAATCTTCTACGCGACCAAATAGTTTGTTAGCAAATGCCACTTCTTGTGGACCATGCATTTTTGGTTTTACAATATAAATAGAGCCTTTTTGAGAGTTTTTATGTTGACCATTCCCTAATAGCTCGTGTTTTGAGATTAAGCTTGTCATAACGCCATCTAAAATTCCTTCTGGCACTTCATTACCATCTTTATCTAAAATAGCGCTGTTTGTCATTAAGTGCCCCACGTTACGCACGAACATTAATGAACGACCTGATAATGTAATTGTTTCACCGTTTACCCCTGTGTATGTGCGGTCAGGATTTAATGTACGTTCTACTGTTTTTGGACCTTTTTGGAACGTAGCGACTAGATCACCCTTCATTAAACCTAACCAGTTGCTGTATACTAATACTTTATCTTCTGCATCCACTGCTGCAACAGAGTCTTCACAGTCCATAATTGTTGTAACAGCTGATTCTAATACGATATCTTTTACGCCTGCTGCATCTGTCTTGCCGATTGGATGCTCACGGTCGATTTGAATTTCGATGTGTAAATCATTATTTTTTACTAACACAACTGTTGGCTCTTCAAGCATCCCTTGGTAGCCTACTAATTTTGAAGCATCTTCAAGACCTGTTGTGTCACCGCTTTGTAATGTAGCGACTAACTCGCCCTCTACAATTGCATATTTCACTACATCTGTATGTGAAGCACCTTTCAGCGCCACAGCTTGATCTAATACATTTTTAGAATAAGCAATTACTTTTTCCCCACGAACTGGGTTGTAGCCTTTGCCTTTTTCAGCACCGTCTTCTTCACTAATTGCATCTGTACCATATAACGCATCGTATAGACTTCCCCAACGAGCATTCGCTGCATTGATAGCATAACGAGCGTTGTTTACTGGTACTACTAATTGCGGGCCCGCTTGCACAGCAATCGCATCATCTACATTTTCAGTTGAGACTTTGAATGGTTCCACTTTTGGCTCAAGGTACCCAATTTCTTGTAGGAATGATTTGTATGCATTAAAATCAAAGCTCTCCTTGTTTTCCTTATGCCAGTTATTAATTAGTTCTTGTAGCTCATCACGACGTGCTAAAAGTGCCTTATTTTCTGGTGCTAAATCGTGAATTAATGTATCCAATCCAGCCCAAAATTGCGCTTGCTCTACACCGCTTTCTGGAAGCGCTTTTGTATTTACAAAATCATAAAGCTCAGAAGCTACTTGAAGATTTCCTACTTGAATATACTTTGTCATAAATAAATCCCCCTTGTGACTACTCACTAATAAGAGAAAACTCTCTCCCCTTGCGTACCTCCATTATAAATCGATTCCCCTTTAGAAATGAAATACATATTTTGAATAGTCATTATTCGATTTAGTTATATAACAATTATAAATATTTAAAATTGTTATATAACTGAAGAATACTAATCATACAGACTAATTTAAAAGACGTATCCCACACGACATAGTGCTACAGCATGTGTGCTTTCAGATCACTTTTCCAACAATCGTTATCCACAATGCGACATTTTATAATTTCCTACACACAAAAAAAACCTTGAGAGCGTCCCCTCAAGGTTTTTAGAAAATTAGCGTTAGCTAAAATTATTTTTGGATAGAAGCAACTACGCCAGCGCCTACAGTACGGCCACCCTCACGGATAGAGAATTTAGTACCTTCTTCAAGAGCGATTGGAGCGATAAGTTCTACTGTCATTTCGATGTTATCGCCAGGCATTACCATTTCAACGCCTTCTGGTAAGTTACAGATACCTGTTACGTCAGTTGTACGGAAGTAGAACTGAGGACGGTAGTTAGAGAAGAATGGAGTATGACGGCCACCCTCTTCTTTTGATAAAACGTAAACTTCAGCTTTGAAGTTTGTGTGTGGAGTAATTGAACCTGGTTTAGCTAATACTTGACCACGTTGGATATCTTCACGAGCTACACCACGAAGTAAAGCACCGATGTTGTCTCCAGCTTCAGCGTAGTCTAATAATTTACGGAACATTTCTACACCAGTAACAGTTGTAGATTTTGCTTCTTCTTGAAGACCAACGATCTCAACTACGTCACCAACTTTAACTTGACCACGTTCAACACGACCAGTTGCTACTGTACCACGACCAGTGATAGAGAATACGTCCTCTACTGGCATCATGAATGGTTTGTCAGTTTGACGCTCTGGAGTTGGGATGTAAGAATCTACAGCATCCATTAATTCAACGATTTTTTCTTCCCATTGAGCTTCGCCTTCAAGAGCTTTAAGAGCAGAACCTTTGATTACAGGAATATCATCGCCTGGGAAGTCATATTCAGAAAGTAGGTCACGGATTTCCATTTCTACTAATTCTAATAATTCTTCGTCGTCAACCATATCACATTTGTTCATGAATACTACTAAGTAAGGAACACCTACTTGACGAGATAAAAGGATGTGCTCACGAGTTTGTGGCATTGGGCCGTCAGCAGCAGATACTACTAAGATACCGCCGTCCATTTGAGCAGCACCAGTGATCATGTTTTTAACATAGTCAGCGTGTCCTGGGCAGTCAACGTGTGCATAGTGACGAGTTTCAGTTTCATATTCTACGTGAGAAGTATTGATTGTAATACCACGCTCTTTTTCTTCTGGAGCGTTATCGATGTCAGCGTAAGATTTAGCTTCGCCACCCATTTTTTTAGATAATACTGTTGCGATAGCAGCAGTTAAAGTTGTTTTACCATGGTCAACGTGTCCGATTGTACCAATGTTAGCATGCGTTTTCGAACGGTCAAATTTTTCTTTAGCCATTAGAGAAAGCCTCCTAAATATATGTTTTAGTTTTTTTATGTTATAACTGCATGGCAAGTAAGGGCCCTTCCTTGCCATGTCAATCATAGCTTACAAGTTATTTATACTTGATACAAGATGAAAATTCAATTATTCACCTTTATTTTTTTTGATGATATCTTCAGCAATTGATTTTGGTACTTCTTCATAATGATCGAATACCATTGAGAATGTACCGCGACCTTGTGTTGCTGAACGTAAAGTTGTAGCATATCCGAACATTTCAGATAGTGGAACCATTGCACGTACTACTTGAGAGTTACCGCGAGCTTCCATACCCTCAACGCGTCCGCGACGAGCAGTAATGTTACCCATGATATCACCAAGGTACTCTTCTGGCATTACAACTTCAACTTTCATCATTGGCTCTAAAATAACTGGGCTACATTTAGATGCAGCAGCTTTTAGTGCCATAGAAGCAGCGATTTTGAACGCCATTTCGTTTGAGTCAACATCATGGTAAGAACCATCGAATAATTTCGCTTTGATGTCGATTAATGGGTAACCAGCAACTACACCGCGGTCAAGCGAGTCACGAAGACCTGCTTCAACTGCTGGAATGTATTCACGTGGTACTACACCACCAACGATAGCATTTTCAAATTCGAAGCCTGCGCCCTCTTCGTTTGGAGAGAACTCGATCCATACGTCACCGTATTGACCACGACCACCTGATTGACGAGTAAATTTACCTTGAACTTGTGCAGAACCACGGAATGTTTCACGGTAAGATACCATTGGCGCACCAACGTTACATTCAACTTTGAATTCACGTTTCATACGGTCAACAAGGATGTCTAAGTGTAACTCACCCATACCTGAGATGATTGTTTGACCAGTCTCTTGGTCAGTGTGAGCACGGAATGTTGGATCTTCTTCTTGTAATTTTTGTAAAGCTTGACCCATTTTATCTTGGTCAGCTTTTGATTTAGGCTCTACAGATAAAGAGATAACTGGCTCTGGGAATTCCATAGACTCTAGGATAACAAGGTTTTTCTCGTCACATAGAGTGTCACCAGTAGTCGTATCTTTAAGACCTACAGCAGCAGCGATGTCACCAGCGAATACTTTAGAAATTTCTTCACGGCTGTTTGCGTGCATTTGTAGGATACGACCTACACGTTCACGTTTACCTTTTGTAGAGTTTTGTACGTATGAACCAGAATCTAAAGTACCTGAGTACACACGGAAGAATGTTAATTTACCTACGAATGGGTCAGTCATAACTTTAAACGCAAGCGCTGAGAACGGCTGGTCGTCTGAAGAATGACGTACGATTTCTTCGTCACCATCAACAGAAGTACCTTTGATTGCTGGTACGTCAGTTGGCGCTGGAAGGTAATCAACTGCTGCATCTAGCATTTTACGAACACCTTTGTGTTTGAATGCTGTACCGCAAAGTACTGGGTAGAACTCTACCGCGATTGTTGCTTTACGGATAGCTGCTTTCAGGTCAGCTACAGTGATTTCTTCACCTTCTAAGTATTTCTCCATAAGATCTTCATCAACGCTTGCTACAGCATCGATTAATTTCTCACGGTACTCTTCAGCTTGGTCTTGGAATTCTGCTGGAATTTCGCCTACAGTAAGCGCTGTACCTTCGTCGTTTCCATAGAATGTTGCGTTCATTTCTACTAAGTCAATGATGCCTTTGAATTCATCTTCAGCACCGATTGGTAATTGGATTGGGTGAGCGTTTGCTTGTAAGCGCTCATGTAAAGTACCTACAGAGTATAAGAAGTCTGCACCCATTTTATCCATTTTGTTGATGAATACGATACGTGGTACGCCGTAAGTTGTAGCTTGACGCCATACTGTTTCAGTTTGAGGCTCAACACCAGATTGAGCATCAAGTACTGTTACCGCACCATCAAGTACACGTAGTGAACGTTCTACTTCTACTGTGAAGTCTACGTGACCTGGAGTATCGATGATGTTAATACGGTGACCTGCCCATTGAGCTGTTGTTGCAGCAGAAGTGATTGTAATACCACGTTCTTGCTCTTGCTCCATCCAGTCCATTTGAGCTCCACCATCGTGAGTTTCACCAATTTTGTGAATCTTACCAGTGTAATAAAGGATACGCTCAGTTGTTGTTGTTTTACCAGCATCAATGTGAGCCATGATCCCAATATTACGTGTATTCTCTAGAGAGAATTCGCGTTTCATCGGAAATTGCTCCTTCCATATTGGGTTTAGACTATATAAAACCTTGTACTGACCAAACGAGTCAGTACATAGGTTATATTACCAGCGGTAGTGAGCGAATGCTTTGTTCGCTTCTGCCATTTTGTGCATATCTTCACGCTTCTTAACTGAAGCACCAGTGTTGTTTGATGCATCTAAGATTTCGTTAGCTAAACGCTCTTCCATCGTTTTTTCACCACGAAGACGAGAGTAGTTTACTAAGTAACGAAGACCTAAAGTTGTACGGCGTTCTGGACGAACTTCAACCGGTACTTGGTAGTTAGAACCACCAACACGACGAGCGCGTACTTCAAGAACTGGCATTACATTGTTTAATGCCGCTTCGAATACTTCTAGAGGATCTTGACCTGAACGTTCTTTAACAAGTTCGAACGCACCGTATAAAATCTTTTGAGAAGTACCTTTTTTACCGTCAATCATCATTTTATTAACTAAACGAGTTACTAGTTTTGAATTATAAATTGGATCTGGTAACACGTCACGTTTGGAAACAGGACCTTTACGAGGCATGTGTTTTCCTCCTTTCAGATGAATATCTATTTTAGAATTTGTAGTTTAAATTATTTTTTCTCTTTTGGACGTTTTGTACCATATAGAGAACGAGATTGCATACGGCCGTTAACACCAGCAGTGTCAAGTGCACCACGAACGATGTGATAACGTACCCCTGGTAAGTCTTTTACACGACCGCCACGGATAAGAACAACACTGTGCTCTTGTAAGTTGTGGCCTTCACCAGGAATGTAAGCTGTAACCTCGATTTGGTTAGTTAAACGTACACGAGCGTATTTACGTAACGCTGAGTTAGGTTTTTTAGGCGTCATAGTACCTACACGAGTACAAACACCACGTTTTTGTGGAGATTTAACATCAGTTAAAGATTTTTTAAATGAGTTATATCCTTTGTTTAACGCTGGTGAGTCTGATTTCGTGATTTTAGATTTACGAGGCTTACGTACCAATTGGTTAATTGTAGGCATCGATTTTTCCTCCCTTCATTGGATCCTTGTAATACCACACATCCAGGTGGTTCATTTTTTGGGTAAAAACAAAGTCTTTGTGTACTATACACAAAAACTACATCGCAGTAACCGCAACAACTGCAGCTCCAACTTGAATGCCGCAAGCTTTCCCAAGTTCTTTTTTCGACTCAACGAGATGAACTGGTATCCCGATTTCTTTCGCGAGAAGAATGGCCGGATCGGTTACCCAACTGTCTGCATCAAGTGCAATAAAAACTTCGGTCACTTGTCCAGCACGCATCGCTTTCACTGCCTGCTTTGTACCTATGATTGTTTGACTAGCCTGTGTTACTTTATCATAAGACATTTTCATATCCTCCGAAGTACAGACAGTTAACTATCAACCTTGAATATATTATCATCCCTAATACTGAGTGTCAACTAATATCTTTAAAAATCCCGGGTAGGAACACGCCTACCCGGAATACATCATTTATTCAAATGCAGTTAATTCTTCTTCCGTTGCATCGATATCATCTGCAATGCGGATTTGACGGTAACGTTGCATACCAGTACCTGCAGGAACAAGTTTACCGATAATTACGTTTTCCTTCAGACCAAGGAGCTCATCACGCTTACCTTTAATCGCTGCATCCGTTAACACACGTGTTGTTTCTTGGAATGATGCAGCAGATAAGAACGATTCTGTTTCAAGAGACGCTTTTGTAATACCAAGGATTACTGGGCGACATGTTGCAGGGTTTTTCCCACTTAAAACAGCGTCTACGTTTGCCTCAGCAAATTGATGCACATCTAGTAATGAACCTGGTAATAGCTCTGTATCGCCCGCTTCAATGACACGTACTTTACGCAGCATTTGGCGTACCATTACCTCGATATGTTTATCACCAATTTCTACCCCTTGCATACGGTATACTTTTTGTACTTCTTTCAACAGATACTCTTGCACTGTTGCTACATCTTTTACTTTTAATAATTGTTTTGGATCGATAGAACCTTCTGTCAGAATTTGACCAGGCTTCACTTCATCACCTAGCACCACTTTTAGACGTGCATTGTATGGCGCCTGATATTTACGCGTTTCTACTTCACCTGTAATTGTAATTTCTTTTAAGCCTTCGCGAATTTCTTCGATATCTGTCACCGAACCTGAGATTTCAGAAATAACCGCCTGCCCTTTCGGATTACGTGCCTCAAAAATCTCTTGGATACGCGGAAGACCTTGTGTAATATCGTTTCCGGCTACCCCACCTGTATGGAATGTACGCATCGTTAATTGCGTACCTGGCTCACCAATCGATTGAGCAGCGATAATACCAACTGCTTCCCCAACCTCTACTTCGTCGCCAGTAGCTAAGTTCATACCGTAACATTTTTTACATACACCATGCTTTGTATTACATGTGAATGCAGAACGGATTGTTACTTGCTCGATACCAGCCTCTTCAATAACTTTTGCGATATCTTGTGTAATTAATCCATCACGCTCTAAAATAACGGCCCCTGTTTCAGGGTGTAGGATTGTTTTCTTCGTATAACGACCTACGATACGCTCATCTAGTGCTTCGATAACCTCGTTACCTTCCATTAACGCACCGATTGTTAAACCGCGGTCCGTACCACAATCATCTTCACGAACGATTACGTCTTGTGCAACGTCTACTAGACGACGCGTTAAGTAACCTGAGTCGGCCGTTTTTAACGCTGTATCGGCAAGACCTTTACGCGCACCGTGAGTCGAGATGAAGTATTCTAATACCGTTAAACCTTCACGGAACGAAGATTTAATTGGTAACTCGATAATACGACCAGCTGGGTTGGCCATCAGACCACGCATACCAGCAAGCTGTGTAAAGTTCGATGCGTTACCACGGGCACCAGAGTCAGACATCATGAAGATTGGGTTTGTTTTTTGTAAAGAGTCCATCAGCTTGCCTTGGATAACATCCTTCGCTTTTGACCAGATCTCAATTACGCGATCATAACGCTCTTCCTCTGTGATTAAACCTCGACGGAATTGCTTCATCACTTTGTCTACTTTTCCTTGTGCTTCCTCAAGGATTTTACCTTTATCAGGTAATACCTCGATATCCGATACACCTACTGTAATACCAGCACGAGTTGAGTATTTGAAACCTAAGTCTTTCATGCGGTCAAGCATTTTAGACGTTTCCGTAATTTTAAACTGCTTAAATACTTGTGCGATAACGTTTCCTAAGAATTTCTTACGGAATGGTGGCACCGCTGGAATCGAAGCAAAATGCTTACGTAACACAGCTTGACGTTGCGCTTGGATTTGTTCATCTTCTGATAATGAAGCATATCCTTCCGTTGCTTCCACCTCTGCAAGTGCTTCTGCATCAATTGTTAATTTTACAAAATACTTCTCAGGTGTTTTATCTTCTAAGTTTGTATCTGTTGGTTCATTAATATAAGGGAACGATGCAGGTAAAATTTCATTGAAGATTACCTTACCAACAGTCGTTAATAAGAACATGCTATTTTGCTCTTCTGTAAACGTCGGGTTGTTTAATGAAGAAGCTTTAATCGCAATACGTGTGTGTAAATGCACATGACCTGTTTGATATGCAATTAACACTTCATCTGGACCGTAGAAGATAGCGCCTTCACCACGTGCACCTTCACGCTCAAGCGTTAAGTAGTAGTTACCTAGTACCATATCTTGAGACGGTGTTACAACTGGTTTACCATCTTTCGGGTTCAGGATGTTTTGAGCTGCTAACATCAGTAGGCGAGCTTCTGCTTGTGCTTCTGCTGATAATGGTACGTGCACCGCCATTTGGTCACCATCGAAGTCAGCGTTGTAAGCTGTACATACTAATGGGTGAAGACGAATCGCACGACCTTCTACTAATGTCGGCTCGAATGCTTGAATACCAAGACGGTGAAGCGTCGGGGCACGGTTCAGTAATACTGGGTGCTCACGAATAACGTCTTCTAAAACGTCCCATACTTCATTGTGCATACGCTCGATTTTACGCTTTGCACTCTTAATATTATGTGCAAGACCACGTTCTACCAGTTCTTTCATAACAAATGGCTTGAATAACTCAATCGCCATTTCTTTTGGTAGACCACATTGGTACATTTTTAAGTTTGGACCTACTACGATAACGGAACGACCAGAGTAGTCTACACGTTTACCAAGTAAATTTTGACGGAAACGACCTTGTTTCCCTTTCAGCATATGTGAAAGCGATTTTAACGGACGGTTACCAGGACCTGTTACCGGACGACCACGACGACCGTTGTCAATTAAAGCATCGACTGCTTCTTGTAACATACGTTTTTCGTTTTGTACGATGATGCTTGGTGCACCAAGATCCAGTAAACGTTTTAAACGGTTGTTACGGTTAATAACACGACGGTATAAATCGTTTAAGTCAGAAGTTGCGAAACGACCACCATCTAATTGCACCATTGGACGAAGCTCAGGTGGAATAACAGGCAGTACATCAAGAATCATCCAAGATGGCTTGTTGCCCGAGTTACGGAATGATTCTACTACTTCAAGGCGTTTAATCGCACGTGTACGGCGTTGTCCTTGAGCAGTTTTTAACTCTTCTTTTAACCTGACCGTTTCTTCTTCTAAGTCGATTTGTTCAAGAAGCTTTTTAATCGCTTCTGCACCCATCGCCGCTTCGAATGTATTACCGAATTTTTCACGGTATGCACGGTATTCTTTTTCAGAAAGTAGTTGTTTATGTTCTAAATTTGTACCTGCAGCATCAATTACTACATAAGATGCAAAGTAAATGACTTCCTCAAGTGCACGTGGTGACATATCTAAAATCAGCCCCATACGACTTGGGATACCTTTGAAGTACCAAATATGCGAGACAGGAGCAGCTAATTCAATATGCCCCATGCGCTCACGACGAACCTTTGCACGTGTTACTTCCACACCACAACGGTCACAAACTACACCTTTATAACGAACACGTTTGTATTTACCACAGTGACATTCCCAATCTTTTGTTGGTCCAAAGATTCGTTCACAGAAAAGACCATCTTTTTCTGGTTTTAATGTACGGTAGTTGATTGTTTCCGGCTTTTTCACTTCACCATAAGACCAAGAACGAATCTTGTCTGGAGAAGCTAAACCAATTTTCATATATTCAAATTCATTAACGTCTATCAAGGAGCCTACCTCCCTTTAGTATAAGTCCTTTAATGACTTTTCCGTAGCTCGACATATAATGGCAAAAAAAGTTTAAACGCTATCGGATTAAACTTTTTGCACAGGAAAATTACATAAGTAATACATGTGGGCAGGCAATACCTGCCCATGAAATGTATGACTTTGCTAAAACATTTAGTACATTTTATTATTCAAATGATTCTACTGGCTCTTCTTCCGCAACTGGCGCAATATTTAATGCATCTGCTGGTTGAAGATCGTCTTCCTCATCTAAATCACGAAGCTCTACCTCTTCATCATTGATTGTTAACATCTTAACATCCATACCTAAAGATTGAAGCTCTTTGATTAATACTTTAAATGATTCTGGTACACCTGGTTCTGGTACACTCTCACCTTTTACGATTGCTTCGTATGTTTTCACACGACCTACAACATCATCTGATTTTACAGTTAAAATCTCTTGTAATGTGTAAGCAGCACCGTAAGCTTCAAGTGCCCATACCTCCATCTCACCAAAGCGCTGACCACCGAATTGAGCTTTACCACCAAGCGGTTGTTGCGTTACTAATGAGTATGGACCTGTTGAACGTGCATGTAGTTTATCGTCAACCATGTGCGCTAGTTTGATCATATACATGACACCAACAGATACACGGTTGTCAAATGGCTCACCTGAACGTCCATCATAAAGAATCGTTTTACCATCACGGTTCATACCAGCTTCTTCCATCGTATCCCAAACATCTTCCTCGTTAGCGCCGTCAAATACAGGCGTAGCCATGTATTCACCTAAGTAGCGTGCAGCCATTCCTAAGTGTAGCTCTAATACTTGTCCGATGTTCATACGAGAAGGTACCCCAAGTGGGTTTAACATAATGTCAACTGGTGTGCCATCTGGCATAAACGGCATATCTTCTTCCGGTAAGATGCGAGAGATAACCCCTTTGTTACCGTGACGTCCGGCCATTTTGTCCCCAACGCGGATTTTACGTTTTTGAACAATATATACACGAACTAATTGGTTTACACCCGGTGGTAATTCATCGCCATCTTCACGATTGAATACTTTTACATCTAGAACGATACCGCCAGCTCCGTGAGGTACTTTTAATGACGTATCACGTACTTCACGTGCTTTCTCACCGAAGATTGCATGAAGTAGTCGTTCTTCAGCTGTTAGCTCCGTAACCCCTTTAGGTGTTACTTTCCCTACTAAGATATCGCCATCGCGAACTTCCGCACCAATACGGATGATTCCGCGTTCGTCTAAGTTACGCAGTGCATCTTCCCCAACGTTTGGAATATCACGTGTGATTTCTTCAGGTCCTAGCTTTGTATCACGAGACTCTGATTCATATTCTTCAATATGAACAGATGTATATACATCGTCTTTTACAAGGCGCTCACTCATAATAACCGCATCCTCGTAGTTAAAGCCATCCCATGTCATGAACGCAACAAGTACGTTACGACCAAGTGCTAATTCGCCACTTTCCATTGATGGACCGTCAGCTAAAATATCACGTGGTTTTACACGGTCACCCACTTTTACGATTGGACGTTGGTTATACGATGTACCTTGGTTTGAACGAATGAATTTTTGTAATTTGTATTTTACTAAATCGCCTTTTACCTCTTTGCCGTCAACTGTTTCAATTGTACGAACGTGGATTGAACGAGCTTCTACATGCTCCACAATCCCATGGTATTTAGCGACAACAGCAGCACCAGAGTCACGCGCGTCAACGTGCTCCATACCAGTACCAACAAATGGTGCCTCTGGATTTAATAACGGAACCGCTTGACGTTGCATGTTCGCACCCATCAGCGCACGGTTTGAGTCATCGTTCTCTAAGAACGGAATACAAGCTGTGGCAGCAGATACGACTTGCTTTGGTGATACATCCATGTAGTCAATAGCGTCACGCTTGAACACCGTGTTATCACCACGGAAACGTCCTACTACTTCTTCGTTAGCAAACGTTTTATCTGGGTTTAATATGGAGTTCGCTTGTGCTACTACATAGTTATCTTCTTCATCGGCCGTTAAGTAGTCGATTTGCTCTGTTACTTGACCAGTTTCAGGATCTACACGACGGTAAGGCGTTTCGATGAAGCCGAATTTGTTTACTTTTGCGAACGATGAAAGCGAGTTAATCAGACCGATGTTTGGTCCCTCAGGCGTTTCAATCGGACACATACGACCATAGTGAGAGTAGTGAACGTCACGTACTTCCATACCAGCACGTTCACGTGTTAAACCACCAGGTCCTAATGCAGATAAACGACGTTTGTGCGTTAACTCTGCTAATGGGTTTGTTTGATCCATGAATTGCGATAATTGTGAGCTACCAAAGAACTCTTTAATCGACGCAATCACTGGACGGATGTTGATTAGCTGTTGTGGTACGATAGCCGCTGTGTCATTGATGGACATACGCTCACGTACGACACGCTCCATACGAGATAAACCTATACGGAATTGGTTTTGTAGTAGCTCACCAACAGAACGTAAACGACGGTTACCTAAATGGTCGATATCATCCGTATTACCTACACCATATAATAAGTCAAAGAAGTATGAAACCGACGCTAAAATATCGGCTGGTGTAAGATTTTTCACTTCTTCATCGATATATGCATTAGAAATTACATTAATTTCTTTTTGTGATTCATCATTTGGGGCATAAATTTTAATCGACTGTACCGTAATATCATCCTCTAATACGCCACCTACTTGTGATAGCGTACGGAAACCAACACCTTTTTCTAAATAAGGAATTAATTTATCCAATGTACGACGATCGATTAATGTACCCTTTTCAACTAAAACCTCACCAGTTTCTGGATCAGCTAATGTTTCTGCAATCGTTTGATTGAATAAACGATTTTTAATGTGCAGCTTTTTATTCATTTTATAGCGACCAACATTCGCTAAATCATAACGTTTTGCATCGAAGAAACGCGAGTAAAGTAAGCTTTTCGCACTTTCAACTGTTGGTGGCTCACCTGGACGTAGACGCTCGTAAATTTCAAGAAGCGCTTTTTCAGTGCTTTCTGTATTATCCTTTTCAAGCGTGTTACGTAAGTACTCGTTATCACCGATAATATCGATAATTTCTTGATCCGAGCCAAAACCTAACGCACGTAACAATACCGTGACTGGCAGTTTACGTGTACGATCGATACGAACGTATACAACATCCTTTGCATCCGTTTCGTATTCAAGCCATGCTCCACGGTTCGGAATGACCGTAGCACCGAAGCCTTTTTTACCGTTTTTGTCCGTTTTATCATGGAAGTAAACACTCGGAGAACGAACTAACTGCGAAACGATAACACGCTCAGCACCGTTAATAATAAACGTGCCTGTTTCTGTCATTAATGGGAAATCACCCATAAACACATCTTGCTCTTTTACTTCATCTGTTTCTTTGTTGTGCAAACGTACTTTTACGCGTAATGGCGCAGCAAAAGTTACATCACGTTCTTTACATTCATCAACCTCATACTTCGGCTCACCTAATGTATAGTCGACAAATTCAAGTGAAAGATTACCTGTAAAATCTTCGATTGGAGAAATGTCGTGGAACATCTCGCGCAACCCTTCTTCAAGGAACCACTCATAAGATGCTGTTTGAATTTCGATTAAGTTCGGAAGCTCCAGCACCTCATTAATACGCGCAAAGCTTCTACGCTGGCGGTGTTGTCCGTACTGAACTAGTTGACCTGTCAACTCATTCACCCCTCAATAAAGCGATAATAGGTCTTTGCAAAATCCACCAAATGGTGTATGATTTCGAAAGACAAAAAGAAAACGAGACACAAGTTGAATCTCATTTTCGGTTAAACTAAACTTATTTTTGAGCAGTCTGCCCTAAAAATCTACATTTTAATACAAAAGGGCATACTTCTTCAAAATAATAATTTTGCATTTTATTATGTTATCACATTCAATTTGTCAAGTCAATATTTACAGTTATGTTTGCTATTTTTTCGCACGAATAATCCAATAACCTTTTTTCTTCTCAACAACATCTACTTCTGAAAACATTTCTTCTAAATAACTTACCGTCGATGGTGCGCCTTGCTTTTTTTGAATGACAACCCAAAGCTCACCCGCTTCAACTAACTTTTCATACGATTCATTGTAAAATCTAAAAATCGTCTCTTTCCCCGCACGAATAGGCGGATTTGTTAGAATCGCTGCCGCTTTTACATCGCCAACTGTAGCAAGTCCATCACTTTCAAAAATCCGTACATTTTGAATCCCGTTCAATTGCGCATTCTTTTGAGCCAGTGCAATGGCACGTGTATTAATGTCCATCATATGGACGAAACGCTCAGGATGCGCCTTTGCAATCGACAACCCAATCGGACCATAGCCACAACCTACATCCAATATATCACCTGTCGCTTCTGGTATTTCAAAAGCATCGATTAATACACGGGAACCAAAATCTACTTCGCTTTTACTAAATACGCCCGCATCTGTTTCAAATGTAAACACAGACCCTAGTAAAGTAAACTTCCATTGGCGTGGCTTGCTTTCCGTTTGAGGTTTGTTGGAATAATAATGTTCAGACATAATACAACACGCCTCCGTTCATTTATAATTGATTAGTCAAAAATAAATCTCTATTTACTTGGATTAAAATACTCTCTTTTTTATGCGGATGTCTACAAAGTTTTATGCTTTTCTATCTCTAAAAAGAAAAGCCCGTCACATTGACGAGCTTTTCATACAACTAGAGTTAAAATTACTTAACTTCTACAGTTGCGCCAACTTCTTCAAGTTTAGCTTTGATTTCTTCAGCCTCTTCTTTAGAAGCGCCTTCTTTAAGAGCTTTAGGAGCGTTATCTACTACTTCTTTAGCTTCTTTTAAGCCAAGACCAGTGATTTCGCGTACTACTTTGATAACTTTGATTTTTTCAGCACCAGCGCTAGCTAATACTACATCAAATTCAGTTTTTTCTTCAACAGCTGCAGCACCGCCTGCAACTACAGCTACAGGAGCTGCTGCTGTTACACCGAATTCTTCTTCGATAGCTTTTACTAAATCGTTTAATTCAAGAACTGTCATAGCTTTAACAGCTTCTAAGATTTGCTCTTTTGTCATTTTAATTTCCTCCTATGGAATGTTTTATGATTTATAAGTTTAGGCCGTTAAGCCGAGATTAGAAGTTTCGGGTGAATTAAGCACCTTGTTCTTCTTTTTGTTCTGCAACTGCTTTTGTTGCAAGTGCAAGATTGCGGATTGGCGCTTGAAGTACAGATAAAAGCATAGAAAGTAGACCTTCGCGTGATGGAAGTTCTGCAAGAGCTTTAACATCAGCTTCAGATGCAACCGCACCTTCGATAATACCAGCTTTAATTTCTAACGCTTCGTTTTTCTTAGCGAACTCGTTGATAATTTTTGCTGGAGCTACTACGTCTTCGTTAGAGAACGCAACAGCGTTTGGACCAGTTAAGAATTCGTTGATAGCTTCTACACCAGCAACTTCTGCAGCACGACGAGTTAAAGTGTTTTTGTATACTTTGAACTCTACGCCAGCTTCACGAAGTTGTTTACGTAATTCTGTAACTTGAGCAACGGTTAAACCGCGGTAATCAACTACTACTACAGATGCAGCAGCAGAGAATTTATCAGCGATTTCTTGTACTTGAACCTTTTTAGTTTCAACTGCTTTGCTCATTTATGACACCTCCTATTAGAATGAGTCATTTATACCGACAAAAGAAAGCCCTTATGCCAAAGTAGACATAAGGGCGGAAAGTCATCATCTTAAAAGAATCCGAACTCCGATGTCCTCGGTAGGATCATTAAGTGACAAGTCACTCCTACTGTCTACGGTACAAATGGATGATTCACAACAGCAACAATCTTACCAAGTAAGCGAAGCATTGTCAACCAAATTTAAATAAAATTATTTAATCACTACTGCTTGAGCATCCACTTTAACAGCTGGACCCATTGTAGTTGTTACGTTTACAGACTTCATGTAAGTACCTTTAGCTGCAGCTGGTTTAGCTTTTTGTACTACATCGAATACTGTTAAGAAGTTTTCTACTAATTTTTCTGTTTCGAAAGAAACTTTACCGATAGGAGCGTGGATAATACCAGCTTTGTCAGCGCGGTATTCTACTTTACCAGCTTTGATTTCTTCGATTGCTTTTGTTACGTCAAATGTAACTGTACCAGTTTTCGGGTTTGGCATTAAACCTTTAGGACCTAATACACGACCAAGTTTACCAACTTCACCCATCATATCTGGAGTTGCAACGATTACATCAAAATCAAACCAACCTTGTTGGATTTTTGTGATGTACTCTGCATCGCCTACGTAGTCAGCGCCAGCAGCTTCTGCTTCTTTAAGTTTTTCACCTTTAGCGAATACTAATACGCGTTGTGTTTTACCAGTACCGTTTGGAAGCACTACTGCACCACGGATTTGTTGGTCGTTTTTACGAGTATCGATTCCTAATTTGAAAGCAACTTCTACAGTAGCATCGAAGTTTACTGTGCTTGTTTTTTGAGCTAAAGCGATTGCTTCTGCTGCTTCATATAATTTAGAACGGTCTACTAATTTAGCCGCATCTTGTAACTTTTTACCTTTTTTAGCCATTGTTAATTTCCTCCTTGATTGTGGTTGTAGCGGAATGAACCTCCCACGAATAAAGGTTGCGCCCTCAACAGAGTGCAGCAACCTTCCAAAAACAAATGCATCATCAAGTCTTTGAAGATGGGATTAGTCTTCGATAACAATACCCATGCTTCGTGCAGTACCTTCAACCATTAACATTGCAGCTTCTACAGATGCAGCGTTTAGGTCTGGCATTTTTTGTTCAGCGATTTCGCGAACTTTATCACGTTTAACCGTTGCAACTTTCTTACGGTTTGGTTCACCAGATCCAGATTGGATACCAGCAGCTACTTTAAGTAATACTGCAGCTGGTGGAGTTTTTGTAATGAAAGTGAACGAACGGTCTTCGAATACTGAAATTTCAACCGGAATGATTAGACCAGCTTGATCAGCAGTACGAGCGTTGAACTCCTTACAGAATCCCATGATGTTAACACCTGCTTGACCTAATGCAGGACCAACCGGTGGAGCTGGGTTAGCTTTACCAGCAGGAATTTGAAGTTTTACAACTTTAATTACTTTTTTAGCCACGAGACACACCTCCTTAAGTCCGTGATGTGGTAATTGGGTTGCCCCTCCCACTCAATATCTGTCTGTCGGCTTAAAATCCGATAACATTAAAAATGAAATGATTTATCACACTGAAATAAATTGACAGTCTGACCTATGAAATGATAACACTTTTATTTTGTTAACGCAAGTAGAAATAATTCTATATTTTGCGAATTTGTGTAAAGTCCAGTTCCATCTTCGTCTCACGGCCGAACATATCAACCGTTACTTTTATCTTACCTTTTTCTACATCAATTTCTTCCACTTTACCTTGGAAGTGCGCGAATGGCCCTTCTAATACTTCAACTACTTCGCCCACTGTCACAGCCACTTCACCAATTGCTGTTTCATTCATACCCATTTGCGCAAGTAAGCGCTCTGCTTCTTCCGGCAATAATGGTGTTGGTTTTGCCCCTCCACCTGATGAGCCGATAAAACCTGTTACACCTGGTGTATTACGTACAACATACCACGAATCATCCGTCATGATTAACTCTACTAATACATAACCAGGGAATACTTTACGCATGACCGTACGCTTTTTACCATCTTCCTTAATGTCGATTTCTTCATGTTCAGGAACGATTACACGGAAGATTTTATCTTGCATGCCCATTGTTTCAACACGTTTTTCAAGATTTGCTTTTACACGGTTTTCATAACCTGAATAAGTATGCACTACATACCAATTTTTCTCCATAATTTACGGAGCCCTCCTTCTAGTACTTGTGATGCATTATTGTACGCGACACAAATTTTTAGCCAAATGAAAAAACCCGTTGTTTCTAAAGGATACGGGCTATTTCATCAATATACTATTTTTTACAGTTCCAAGAACCAACGCAATGCCTCTGAAACACCTAAATCCACTACCGTAAAGTATAAAGCAAAGAAAATAACAGTGGCAATAACAACAACTGTATATTTTGTTAACTCTTTACTTTTAGGCCAGCTTGTTTTACGCATTTCTGAGCCGACTTCACTTAAAAAATTTGTAATCTTGCTCATTTTCTAGCTTAACCTCCGCACCAATCGCTTCTTTAGCTGATCCATCAATTTATAACGTTTGTTTGTGCATCGTATGTTCATTACAATGCGAACAAAACTTTTTTAACTCAAGGCGTGTTGCCTCTTTCTCAGATTTCGCTGGTATTGAATAGTTTCTAGAGCCGCATTTTCCACAGCTTAAAATGACTTTTTTGGCCATTCAAACCTCACCTATTTCGGCATTTTGTCTAATCAAGACTAACACCTAATAGGCATGCTGTCAACAAACGAACCGTGTCTCTAAAACAATTCACTAAACTCTAAATGACGTTCTAACTTACGCTTAATTCGTTGCAACGCATTGTCAATGGACTTCGTTGAACGCTTGAGCAACCTTGAGATTTCATTATAAGAACGTCCTTCTAAATATAAAACGAGTACTTGCTGTTCGAGTTCACTTAATACACGACTCATTTGTCCTTCTAATCTACTATAATCTTCTCTATTAATCATTAAATATTCTGGATTTTCTGATAGAGGACTTGTAATAACATCCATCAGTGTACGTTCCGATTCTTCATCGTAAATTGGTTTATCGAGTGACACATAGGAATTGAGTGGAATATGTTTTTGCCGGGTCGCTGTTTTAATCGCGGTAATAATCTGCCGCGTAATGCATAGCTCTGCAAACGCACGGAACGATGCCAACTTGTCCCCTTTAAAATCGCGAATCGCTTTATACAGCCCAATCATTCCTTCTTGGATAATATCCTCTTTATCTGCACCAATCAAAAAATAAGAACGCGCTTTCGCTTTCACAAATACACGATATTTTGTAATTAAATAATCTAACGCTTCTGTATTGCCTAAATGAACTTGTTCTACAATATCTTCATCTGAAATATCTTCAAATCGCTCTATTACTTGCAATTTTTCGCTTTTAAGCAATATTCTCACCCCAGTACGCCAGAATCATTAGAAACAGTATAATAGAATTGGAAAATAACGGTCAATAAGTTATTTTAATCCCCTACGCCATTTTTCAAGCGTTAACGCGACATCGTCCGATAGGTGAATACGTCTAGACGGCTTTTCACTTTGTGTTGTTTTCACCTTTTGGGATATATCCGATTGAATAATCCCCATCTCAATTTCAAGTTCACGCGCAGACTTGCGTAATGCCCCATATCCAAATACAACATTCTGTTCTGTCATATCCGATGTGGCTACATGAATTTGAATTTTACGTCCCTTTAAATCATGGGATAGCTTTTCAATACGTTCATCAGCAGTTTCATTTTTACGTGTATAAATCACTTCTATATCATGCTTTACATATAACTGTTCCGTACCAGGTACAAGGTGCGCATCAAATACAACGATGACGCGCCAACCTTTTACCGCTTTATATTCCGCCATCAGCTCCACAAGTCGGTCGCGCGCATCTTCAAAATTTTCATCTCGTAGTGAACGTAAAGCTTTCCACGCACCAATCATATTGTAGCCGTCTACTAGCAAAATATTTTGCATCACTGCTAGCCGTTCTGTTCTTGGCGTTTACGGTACACTTCATACATCAGAAGTGCCGCTGCAACAGAAGCATTTAACGACGTCACATGACCAACCATTGGTAAATGATAAAGGAAGTCACACTTTTTCTTAAGTAAAGTACTCATCCCTTTCCCTTCACTTCCGATAATGATGGCTAATGGTAGCGTAGCATCCATTTTACGATAGTCCGCAGACCCTTTTGCGTCTGTCCCTGCAATCCAAATGCCGCGTTCTTTTAGCTCGTCCACCGTCTGCGCTAAATTCGTGACACGTACAACAGGCACATGCTCGATGGCGCCAGTGGAAGCCTTTGCGACAACAGCAGTTAAACCAACTGCACGACGCTTCGGAATGATAATACCATGTACACCGATTGCGTCTGCTGTACGCATAATGGAACCTAAATTATGTGGGTCCTCTAACTCATCTAAAATTAAGAAAAACGGATCTTCTTGTTTTTTCGCTGCCGCAGCAAATAAATCTTCTAATTCTGCATATCGATACGCAGCAACAGATGCGACAATCCCTTGATGATTGGCATCTGTTAATTGTTCTACCTTTTTCTTTGGTACGAACTGGACAAGTACACCACGCTCACGGGCTAAATCTAAAAGCTCGTTAATTCCTGTTTTTTTAACGCCTTCTGCAATCCATAATTTATTGATTTCACGACCTGAACGAAGCGCTTCTAATACCGGATTTTTTCCTGCGATCATTTCGCTATTTTGTTCCGCCATCTATTACACTCCTTTTCGCTGTTCGATGATGTCTATTGCATAATCGATGATTTCATATACACGTTCTGTTTGTTGCATTAAATATAAATAGCCTAGCACTGCCTCAAAACCCGAACTATTCCGATATGTTTGAACGTCTGTGTTTTTTGGTACGGTACCAGATTTCGCATTACGTCCTCGACGGAAAACTGCCAATTCCTCTTCTGTTAAAAAACTTTCATCTATCATGCGATGGACAATCGCTGATTGTGCCTTCGCTGACACATATTTTGTCGCTTCTTTATGCAATGTATTCGGTTTGACACGTCCCGCTAACAAGAGATGCTGCCGTACGCTTTGTTCGAGTACGGCATCTCCCATATAAGCAAGCGCTAACGCATTTAATTGCTTTACATCTTCTAATCGAAGTTTCGTCATATCGTTATCCTCGTTTCCAACGCGTTCCTTGACGAGTATCCTCTAGTATAATATTCATGTTTAATAGTTGATCGCGGATTTCATCTGAACGGGCAAAATCACGATTTTTACGGGCTTGATTGCGCTCTTCGATTAGTGCTTCAATTTCCTCATCAAGCAGTTCTACTTCTTGTGCAAAGTGAATTCCTAACACATGCCCCAATGTATCGAATGTCTCGATAAATGCTTGTAATACAACTTCTTCTGTATTGCTCTCGTTTAAGTACGTATTCGCAATACGGGCTAACTCAAATAACGCTGAAATCGCATTGGCCGTATTAAAGTCATCATTCATCGCTTCTTCAAATTGTGCCCTAACAGCCGTCACTTTTGCTAACCATTCATCGCTCGCTTGGCCAAGGCCTGTTGTAGCCGACAGGCGATGTTGGACATTGGCATAAGCTGTACGTAAACGTTCTAATCCCGCATGTGCTGCTTCTACTAAATCTTGTGCGAAGTTAATTGGATGACGGTAATGAACACTTAACATGAAAAATCGGAGCACTTGCGGATCAATTTGCTTCCGAATATCGTTCACGAGTACGAAATTACCTAGTGACTTCGACATTTTCTCGTTATCGATATTAATATAGCCATTATGCATCCAGTAACGGGCAAATGTTTTTCCTGTATGCGCTTCTGATTGTGCAATTTCATTTTCATGGTGCGGGAATGTTAAATCCTGACCACCTGCATGAATATCAATTGTATCACCTAAGTGCTCCCGCGCCATAACAGAACACTCAATGTGCCAGCCAGGACGCCCTTCTCCCCACGGGCTTTCCCACTTAATCTCACCTAGTTTGGCCGCTTTCCACAGGGCGAAATCAAGTGGATCTTCTTTTTTCTCACCCGCTTCAATACGCGCGCCCACTTTTAAATCGTCAATCGATTGATGACTTAATTTACCGTAGCCGTGGAATTTACGTGTCCGATAATATACATCGCCTGCGGATTCATATGCGTAACCTTTGTCAATTAGAACTTGAATAAACTCAATAATGGCTTCCATATGATCCGTTACACGCGGGTGTACATCTGCCTTTTGACAACCTAACGCTGTAATATCATCAAAGTACGCAGCGATAAAGCGCTCTGTTAACTCAAATACTTCCTCACCAAGCTCATTTGCTGCTTTAATAATTTTGTCATCCACATCTGTAAAATTCGAAACAAATTTCACATCATAGCCAGCATATTGTAAATAGCGACGCACTGTATCGTACACAATGACCGGGCGTGAATTGCCAATATGAATATAGTTATATACGGTAGGTCCGCATACATACATTTTTACTTTGCCTTCTTCAAGCGGGATAAACGCTTCTTTTTGTCTTGTTAAAGAATTAAAAATTTGAATGCTCATTGTTTTTGCTCCTTTTTTAACAATGTGATTTCCTGTTGTAAAAGTTCGAGTGTCTTCTCCAACGTATCACAACGATCACCGACTGGGTCAGGAATATTATGATGATCTAATTTTTTCTCTTCTGCATAACGAACGCCATCTTTAATGACGATTTTCCCAGGAATCCCTACAACCGTTGCATTCGGTGGTACATCCTTTAAGACAACAGACCCTGCACCTACTTTACTATTTTCCCCAATTGTAATCGAACCTAATACTTTTGCGCCTGTTGCTACTAGGACGTTATCATGCAATGTTGGGTGACGTTTTCCTTTTTCTTTTCCTGTACCACCTAGTGTCACACCTTGATAGAGTGTCACATTATCGCCAATTTCACACGTTTCCCCTATTACAACCCCCATGCCATGGTCAATGAAAAATCGGCGTCCAATTTTGGCACCAGGGTGGATTTCAATACCGGTAAAGAAACGGCTAATTTGTGAAATGGCCCGCGCAATAAAATAAAATTTCCGCTTATAAAACCAATGGGCGATGCGATGTGCCCACGTAGCATGTAAACCCGAATACGTTAACACTACTTCTATCACACTTCGCGCTGCTGGATCATTTTCAAAAATCGTATCGATATCCTCTTTTATCCATTTAAACATTGCCCGTAATCCTCCCTTTCATTTTACTATTTCGCATAAGGCTCCGTTATTTGACACTAGTAGCTTCTAGCTCTTCACAACGATCCGCTTTTTACTTAAGAAAAACATTTCTTTGCAAATATTCACCTTTCCTATCTGCAAAGAAAAAACGCCCCTGTCATCACTTGATGACAGAGACGCTTATTTGCGCGGTTCCACTCTGAATTGAAGGACATGCCTTCCCCTTTGATGTTCAGTAACGAGAACAACTCGACTTCGCCTACTTTTTTCAGCTCAGTACTCAAAGGTGCATTTCCACATAGCGGGCTTAGACTACTTTCAGCCGATGATAGTCCTCTCTAACAAGCTCTAACTATTGTGTACTTCTCCTTCTCCACGCTTTTTTTACTAAAGCTTTACACTTTAGTTTATTCAATTCGTTACAATGTACATCCATTGTACATAAATTTTGTCAAAAATCAATAGTTCTGCTTAGTTAGCGAACTTTTCTACGCGTGCAATCGCTTTTTCTTTTCCGATTAAAGCAATGGCATTCGGTAGCTCTGGACCGTGCGTTTGACCCGTTGTCACGACACGGATTGGCATAAACAAGTTTTTCCCTTTAGCGCCTGTTTCTTTTTGCACTGCTTTAATGGCCGCCTTGATGGATTCTGCATCGAATGCATCAAGCGCTTCAAGCTGCGCCTTAAACGCTGCCATGACAGCTGGTACTGTTTCACCTGCTAATACTTCTTTTGCTTCATCATTGTATGCAATCTCTTCTGTAAAGAATAGGCTTGATAACTCCACAATTTCAGCACCATAGCTCATTTGCTCATGATAAAGGCCGATTAACTCTGCAGCCCATGCTTGTTGTTCCGCTGTTAGCTCCATTGGCAATACGCCTGCTTTTTGTAAGTGTGGTAATGCTAGTGCTACCACGTCTTCACGTGATAATTTTTTGATGTATTGGTTATTCATCCACGTAAGCTTTGTTTTATCAAACATCGATGGTGATTTCGATAAACGCTTCTCATCGAACATTGTCACAAACTCATCATGTGAGAAGATTTCCTCTTCTCCTTCTGGTGACCAGCCAAGTAATGCAAAGAAATTAAACATCGCTTCTGGTAAATAACCAAGGTCTTTATATTGGGCAACGAACTGGATAATCGTTTCATCACGTTTCGATAATTTTTTGCGCTCTTCATTTACGATTAATGTCATATGACCGTATGCTGGATATGCCCAGCCAAATGCATCAAAAATCATCATTTGCTTTGGTGTATTGGATAAATGCTCTTCCCCGCGGAATACATGTGTAATGTCCATAAAATGGTCATCTAGTACGACGGCATAGTTGTATGTTGGAATACCGTTTGCTTTTACTACTACCCAATCCCCGATGTCTTTTGATTCGAATGTAACTTCACCGCGCACTAAATCTGTAAATTTATATGTGACATCTGCTGGTACACGCATGCGAATTGTGTAAGGAATACCCGCTGCCTCTTTTGCTGCCACTTCATCTGCTGTTAAATGACGGCATTTCCCATCATACGTCGGGGCTGCTACACCATTTGCTTTTTGCGCTTCACGTGATGCTTCAAGCTCTTCTGACGTACAGAAACATTTATATGCGATACCGCGCTCTAATAACTCTTCTGCATGCTTTTTATAAATGTCTAAGCGCTCCATTTGGCGATAAGGCGCATACGGACCACCAATATCAATGGATTCATCTGGGATAATACCTAACCAACGTAAGTTATCAAGTTGAGAAGCTTCGCCGCCCTCTACATTACGCTCGATATCTGTATCTTCAATGCGGACAATAAATTTACCGTTGTGATGTTTTGCATATAAATAGTTAAATAGTGCTGTACGCGCGCCACCGATATGTAAGAAACCTGTCGGAGATGGTGCATAACGTACACGAACTTCTTTCGTCATGTGTAATTGCCTCCTCATTTTTCGTTTTGAAAACGACCGAATTTTTATCCTGTTCATTTTACCACTGTCAATTCGCAAATAAAAGTGACGCACGCCGAATTTCGTTCGACGTGCGCTCATTGATGCATATCGTTGGGAATGCCCTTATTTTTTAATAAGTAAAATCGTCGCTAGCGCCGCGATGCCTTCCTCACGTCCTGTGAAGCCAAGCTTTTCTGTCGTTGTCGCTTTCACATTCACTTGCGATGGATCAGCATTTAATAACGCCGCAATACGATTTTTCATCGGTTCAATGTAAGGCGCCATTTTCGGGCGTTGTGCAATAATTGTTGCGTCTACATTCCCTAACACATAGCCTTTGTCCTCAACGATTTTCCAAATATACTGTAAAAGCTTTGCTGAATCTGCATCCTTCCACTCAGGGTCTGTATCAGGGAAATGACGCCCGATATCCCCCTCACCAATGGCCCCTAATGCTGCATCTGTAATGGTATGTAACAATACATCGGCATCAGAATGACCAAGCAACCCGCGGTCATGTGGAATTTCAATGCCCCCTAAAATTAATGGACGTCCCTCTGCAAATGCATGAACATCGTAGCCTTGTCCTACTCGAAACATAAGTCAATATCCTCCTATAAATTAGCACGGGATTTTAAAATGGCCGCACCAAAAATTAAATCTTCCTGTGTTGTCATTTTAACATTTTCATAACTACTTTCGACGATGTGTACGTCATGGCCTAGTCGTTCTACAAGCATCGCCTCATCTGTACCAAGAAAACCAACCTTTTCTGCTACATCTTCTGCCTCTGCTAGTAAATCAAAGCGGAATGCTTGCGGTGTTTGAATCATCCAGAGCGAATCGCGGTCAACAGTCTCTTTAATGATGCCATCTCGTACAATTTTCATTGTATCCTTTGCCCGTACACCAGCAATGGCCGCCCCTTTCTCATAGGCTGTTTTGGCTAGCTCGGTAATGGTTGGTATGGTGATAAACGGACGCGCGGCATCATGTACAAGGACAATGGCTACATCCCGCATCTCCTTAATACATGAATGCACGGAATGTTGACGTTCTGCCCCACCTGTGGGTAAACCTTTTATTTTGGAAATGCCATATTCCGAGAGCAATGACTGGATAAATGCCCGCTCCTCATCCTTCACGGCAAGCCAAATCCCCGTACAATTTTCGTCCTGTTCAAACACAAGTAATGTATGAACGAGAATAGGTTTATCTACTAGTTGTAAAAATAATTTGTTTTGCCCTGCCCCCATACGCTTTCCGCTACCGGCAGCTGGCAGTACAACTTCATATTGCACATCTTCACTTCCTACTCTAATCATCTTTTGGCTTAGCAAAAATCATGCGTCCGGCCGATGTTTGTAGTACACTTGTGACCGTTACTGTAATAGCTTGACCGATATAGCTACGACCACCTTCCACAACAATCATCGTACCATCATCTAAATACGCCACACCTTGATTTTGCTCTTTACCGTCTTTAATGACCACAACTTGCATATCCTCACCAGGAATAACGACTGGTTTGACAGCATTTGCCAGATCATTAATATTTAACACTTTTACTTGATGCAATTCACATACTTTATTTAAATTAAAATCATTAGTTAAAATTTGTGCGCCCATTTTTTTCGCTAGACGGACTAGTTTTAAATCGACTTCTGCCACATCTTCAAAATCTTCCTCAACAATTAACACCTTGGATTGCCGCTCATCTTGCAGGCGCTTTAAAATATCTAACCCTCGACGACCGCGCGTACGCTTTAACGTATCGGACGAATCCGCAATATGTTGAAGCTCCGTTAAGACAAATTGCGGTACGACAAGCGTCCCCTCAATAAAGCCTGTTTCTGAAATATCTGCAATACGCCCGTCGATAATGACACTCGTATCCAACAGCTTATGTGACAGTTTCGCCTCTTGCTCTCCTTGCTTCTTTTTAGCCGATGGACCGGATTTTGTAAACAATTGCACAAACTCTTCTCGTTTATTAAAACCGACACGGAAACCTAAGTACCCTAAAATAATGGATAAAATAATTGGCGTTACTTCCGTAATCACCGGTAGCTGAATACTATTAATCGCAAAGCCAAATAACGCGGAAACACTTAACCCCATAATGAGTCCGACTGTTCCAAATAACAAATCCCCGACTGGTACCTTAGACAATACTTCCTCCATCCATGTAATCAGCCGAACAAAGTAATCGGATAAACCGAACGATAACACAAATAATAAAGTTGCGCCTAACGCTACCGAAATATAAGGGTTGTTAATCCAAGGATTAGATGATAAATGAATAAGTTCGTATAATGGCGGTAAAAAAACTAGACCTAACGCCCCTCCGATAAACAAAAACGCAACTTGAATGACCTTCTTTAACACATTTTTCACCTCCGTTCTTTCATTATACATAGTTGCCCGTTTCATAGCGACGCAAAAACCTCAGTTTCTTGGGCTATAACAGCCAAAAATTTTTTCTTGTACCTTATAACAAAATACACTCTTTTAAATCCTTATTTACTAAAAATTCGCCCTATATGTTACACAAAATATTATCGAAATCACTTTATAAGCTTTATAGTATTCACATGTTCTAGCAAAACCCTAATGGCATATAGTTACAAAAATCTTTTTGCATTACACTCTACCTATTCGAGATAAGCAACATCATAAAAGATGAGAAAATATATTGGAAAAGACAAACGAAATCAAGGTGCTAACAGCTGATCTTTCTACAGTTGGACTTTTTCGTTTAGCAATTGATACACATCAATTAAGTGTCGTGTATTTAGGATATCTCATCTTCACATTATTTATGACAATCGGAACCCTTGAAACAAATAAAGTATTATTCTTTATGTTCGTATTTAGTGATTGCTTATTTATCAGGCCTTTTATTCCACTCATTTGGCCTTATTAAAAAGCCCAAAGCAAAAAACAAGCTGTATTGCGTACAAGCTAATCCATACATATAAAGTTAAAATGCTCCCCTTTTTATGAGGCGAGCATTTTCATTTTTATAAATCATTAAAACAGGCACGTAAGCTATCAGCAATCGTCTCGACGCCGATAACTTGAATGCCTTCTGGGAAATCCCAACCGCCTAAGTTAGAAGTCGGAATAAAGGCACGTTTAAATCCGAGCTTGGCTGCCTCTTGCACACGTTGCTCAATGCGACTCACACGACGCACCTCACCCGTCAAACCCACTTCGCCGATAAAACAATCTGTTGCACGAACGGCTTGGTCTTTAAAGCTAGACACGATCGATGTCAGGACGGCTAGATCAATGGCTGGCTCATCTAGCTTGACACCACCTGCCACTTTAATATAAGCATCCTGTGCTTGCAGTAGCATCCCCATTCGCTTTTCTAACACAGCCATCAATAGTTGCACACGATTTTGGTCAACCCCTGTGGCCATACGCTTTGGATAATTAAAACTTGTCGGTGTGACAAGTGACTGCACTTCTACTAAAATCGGGCGTGTTCCTTCCATAGATGCCACAATCGTTGAACCTGGTGCCCCTTGCGAACGCTCCTGTAAAAACATCTCAGACGGATTTAATACTTCCTTTAAACCGCCATGTAACATCTCAAAAATCGCAATTTCATTCGTTGAACCAAAACGGTTTTTTTGGCTACGTAAAATACGATGGTTATGATGACGTTCCCCTTCAAAATAGAGCACGGTATCGACCATATGCTCCAAAATACGCGGCCCTGCAATTTGACCTTCCTTCGTCACGTGTCCGACAAGGAAAATCGCAATATTTTTTGTCTTGGCGATGCGCATAAGCTCTGCTGTACATTCACGTACTTGCGAAACGCTTCCTGGTGCACTCGTTACTTCCGGATGATGCACCGTTTGGATAGAATCGACGATGACAAACTTCGGCTGCACCTCTTCAATTGTTTGATGAAGAAATTCCATATTCGTTTCAGAGTAAATATACAGCTCCGGTGATTTAACTCCTAATCGCTCTGCCCGTAATTTCGTTTGGCGAACGGATTCCTCACCGGAAATATATAACACACGGTGCCCCCGATTCGATAATAACGCAGACACTTGTAGCAATAGCGTTGACTTTCCGATACCTGGATCTCCGCCGATTAATACGAGGGAGCCTGCCACAATCCCCCCACCAAGCACGCGGTTTAACTCCCCCATCTCGGTGACAATTCGCGTTTCTTCCATTGTTTCTACGTTAATAAGAGGGGTTGCCTTTTGGGTCGTCGAAACCGAATGCTGGAATGCACCGCGCGGACCTTTTGATACGATTTCCACTTCCTCCACCATCGTATTCCAGTTGCCACAACCTGGACAACGCCCCATCCACTTCGCCGACTCATAGCCGCAATCGTTACACATAAATTTCGTTTTCTTTTTTGCCATATCATTCTCCCAAGTATTTGTTCTTATATCTATTGTACAAAAAAGAGGAGGGATGTTCTATTCTGAGTACTAATTAGATTTATGCTAAAAAAGCACTCGCTTGCTAGAGCGAGTGCTGGGCATTTTAAGGTATTAAGCCTCTACAGCCTTTTCTTTTCCTCGAACTTTAAAGTCACCTTCTACGTAGTCAAATACAACAACTTGACCTGTAAGTACGTTCCCTTTTAATAGTTCCTCTGATAAGCGGTCTTCTACATGTTTTTGTAATGCACGACGAATTGGGCGGGCACCGTATTGTGGATCGTATCCTTCTTCGGCAATTTTCTTAAGTGCCGCATCTGTTAGCTCCAGTTCAATATGTTGCTCTTTTAGACGTTTTGTTAATGCATTTGCCATGAAGGACACAATTTCTTTTAAGTGATCCTTCTCTAATGAATGGAACACAATCATTTCATCAATACGGTTTAAGAATTCTGGGCGGAAGGCCTTTTTCAATTCTTCCAGCATTGTCGCTTTCATATCTTTATATTTTGAGTCTGTATCGCCCACGCTGAAGCCTAGGTTTTTTTGGTATTTTAGGGCATCTGCGCCGACGTTCGATGTCATAATCACGACTGTATTACGGAAATCGACTACACGTCCTTTAGAGTCTGTTAAGCGACCATCATCTAATACTTGTAGCAGGATGTTGAATACGTCCGGATGTGCTTTTTCAATCTCATCTAGTAAGACAACGGAGTACGGTTTGCGACGTACTTTTTCTGTTAATTGTCCGCCTTCATCGAATCCTACATAACCTGGAGGGGCACCAACTAATCGAGATGTCGAATGCTTCTCCATGTACTCGGACATATCAATGCGAATCATCGCATCTTCATCCCCAAACATGACTTCAGCAAGCGCACGGGCAAGTTCTGTTTTCCCTACACCCGTTGGCCCTAAGAAGATGAATGAACCGATTGGACGCTTCGGATCTTTTAGTCCAGCACGGGCACGACGAATGGCACGTGAAATCGCTTCAACTGCCTCTCCTTGACCAACAACACGCTTATGCAATTCTTCCTCAAGGTTTAAAAGCTTCGCAGACTCTTCTTGTGCAATCTTGGATACTGGAATTCCAGTCCACATCGCCACTACCATGGCAATATCATCTACTGTGACTTCTGATTCTTCTTTTCCTTGCTTCTCTTTCCACGCTTTTTTCGTTTGTTCAAGCTCTTCTTTTATCTTTTGCTCTGTATCACGTAATGCGGCAGCTTTTTCAAACTCTTGGCTTTGTACCGCGGCATTTTTCTCAGAGCGTACATTTTCCAGTTTATTTTCAAGCTCTTTTAAATTTGGTGGCACTGTGAATGAACGTAAGCGCACTTTCGAACCGGCTTCATCCATTAAATCAATCGCCTTATCTGGCAAGAAGCGATCTGAAATGTAGCGGTCTGATAGTTTAGCGGCAGCCTCTAATGCTTCATCTGTAATTTTGACACGATGATGTGCTTCGTAGCGATCACGTAACCCTTTCATAATTTGAATCGTTTCATCAATTGTTGGCTCATCTACTTGAATCGGTTGGAAGCGACGTTCTAAAGCGGCATCCTTTTCGATATATTTACGGTACTCATCCAGTGTCGTTGCACCAATACATTGTAATTCCCCACGTGCAAGCGATGGTTTTAAAATGTTCGATGCGTCAATCGCACCTTCCGCTCCACCTGCACCAATTAATGTGTGTAGCTCATCGATAAATAGAATGATATTCCCTGCTTGACGAATTTCATCCATGACCTTTTTCAAACGGTCCTCAAACTCACCACGGTATTTTGTACCCGCGACAACCGTTCCCATATCGAGTGTCATAACACGCTTATCACGTAATGTTTCGGGCACTTCATTGTTCACGATTTGTTGTGCTAAGCCTTCTGCAATCGCTGTTTTACCCACACCCGGCTCCCCGATTAACACCGGGTTGTTCTTCGTACGACGAGATAATACTTCTACGACACGTGTAATTTCTTTTGAACGACCAATTACTGGATCCAGTGCCCCTTCACGCGCAATCGCTGTTAAATCGCGCGCTAGACCGTCCAGCGTTGGTGTATTAGCTGCTTGGCTTTGCGCTTGATTACCTGAGGCATTTGTATCGTTATTGCCAAGTAATAATAATACTTGTTGGCGCGCTTTGTTTAAACTAACGCCTGTATTCGCTAATACGCGTGCCGCTACCCCTTCTCCTTCACGAATTAAGGCTAATAAAATATGTTCTGTTCCGATATAAGAGTGGCCTAATTTACGTGATTCATCGACTGAAAGTTCAATGACTTTTTTCGCACGTGGTGTGTAATGCACAATCGGACCGACATTTTCTTTCCCTTTCCCAACGAGTTCCTCAATACCTGATTCAATCATTTGAGGGCTAATATCAATCGCTTCTAATGCTTTGGCCGCAATGCCACCACCTTCACGGATAAGACCAAGTAAAATATGCTCTGTTCCAATCGACTCGTGTTTCCAACGAATCGCTTCTTCCTGCGCTAATTGTAAAACTTTTTGTGCACGCTGCGTAAAACGATTAAACATCATACAAATCCTCTCCCTTTCCATTTGTAGGCTCATTTCGACGATGTGTTGCTAATTTTTCTTGCAGTAATTTCGAGCGGAAAATATCACGCTCGGTCGTTTGCAATGTTGTACCAGCATATTGCTGTATAAAACCAGGTTGAATGAGTAACATGCATTCATTCAATTGATTAAGTGAAATATCTGAAATTAGTTGTAAGCCGACTGCTAAGCGGACATTGGATAAACAAGATGCCGCTTCCTCACTCGATAATATACGCGCATACATTAATGTACCGAGCGAACGATACAGTCGATCCTCCAATGCAATAGGCGCGCGAGCAAATAGTTGTTTTCTTGCCTCATGTTCTTTTTGAATAATTTGTTCCACTACATTTTGTAAATCATCTAAAATATCACGCTCTGATTTTCCAAGTGTAATTTGATTAGAAATCTGATAAATGTTACCTAGATTTTCACTACCTTCGCCATATATCCCCCGTACGACCATTCCTAACCTTGCCATTGTTTGAATTAACACATTCATACGTTTTGTCATCGTTAATGCTGGTAAATGCATCATCACAGAGGCACGTAGACCCGTACCAACGTTTGTTGGACAGCTTGTGAGAAAACCTAGTTGCCCATCGTATGCATACATGAGCTGCCCTTCTAAGTATTGATCGAGCTCATTTGCCTGGGTATATGTTTCATGTAGTTGCAACCCCGCTGCTAAGCATTGTATACGAATATGGTCCTCTTCATTCACCATAACACTCATTGATTCATCTTCTGTTAAAAAAACGGACGCTGTTTTTTCACAATTAGCTAGGTACGGACTAATTAAATGCTTCTCAACAAGCACTTGTCGTTGTAAGGTTGGCATTTCTTTCATCGGAAAATATGAAAACCTTCTCCCCTCATTGCGAATAGACAGAAGGGCTTGTAACACGGTGTCGTCTATTTGTTTTGCATCCTCTTCTGAAAAACTAGCAGGAAAACGGGTATCCCTTAAATTTCGAGCAAGGCGTATTCTCGTACTAATCACAATATCTGCATGTTCATCCGTTGCTTCAATCCAAGGTGGTAACGTACGTTTTAAAAAATGCTCTATATTCATGATGTCTCCCCACCTCCAACATGTAGCTTCTGTTCGATTGCACGCACCTCATCACGCAGCCTAGCTGCATCTTCAAAGCGCTCCTCTGCAATCGCTTGTTGCATTTGTTGGCGAATGAGTTCAATTTGTTTTTGATAGTTGATAAATTGATATTCTTCCGTTTGCTTTTTACCGATATGCTTTACATCCGCTTGCAAACGTTTGAGAACTTGTGGTAATTGATCACGAAATGTGTGGTAACACTGTGCACAGCCAAATTTACCGACTTTCAAGAATTGCCTGTACGTAAAGCCACAGGATGGGCAAGTACCTTGTTGCTTCTTTGGTTGCGTTTCTTCCTGCACTTTGCTTTTCCATTTCGGTAAGCTAAACCAATCTGACATGAGCTGATGAATCGATACAGGCTCCTCTTGTATTTCAACTTGAAACGGATGAAATTTCCCTGCACATATTTCACAATAATGGCGCTCCAATTTAGTACCATTTTTTATTTGTGTTATGGTCACAGTAGCATGTCGCTGCTTACAATGCTCACAAATCATGTTCTGTCACCCCTTTCAAATTTCAACGTTATTAACATTGCCTTTAAAATACGTGCGCGAATCTCATCTCGCATCGGTAACGGCATTTGTAAAGTGTTACGATCCATCGCTGCAAGCATTAGCTTTGCCTCTCTTTTGGATAGTATCTCTTCATCAATTAAACGATACACGATATGCTCTGCTGCCACTTGGGGTGCATTCGCATCAATTTGTCTTAGCATCTCATCAAATAATGCCTGCTTTGAATGCGATTCAACACGTAAAATACGAATATATCCGCCACCACCGCGCTTACTCTCGACCAAATAACCGCGCTCTGCTGTAAATCTTGTATTAATAACGTAATTTATTTGCGACGGCACACATTGAAACTTATCTGCCAACTCACTACGTTTTACTTCAATATGTCCCTGTCCTTCTAATTCGATAATTTGCTTTAAATAACCTTCAATAATGTCTGAGATATTCCTCATGTTTATGCTCACCCCAGTTCATTTACTGACTTTGACTATCTTTGACTTTATTATAAAAATCACAAAATTGTTTTGCAAATAAAAAGTCTACCCTTTTGAAGGCTCTTCACCAAAACGTGTACTTGACTGCACATTCCGTTACGGCGGGCGCTTTCCGCGGGCGAGGTCAAGCCTCCTCGTCGCTCATTCTTCGCTACTCCTGTCGCTACGCTTTCGTCGCAAATAAATTTCCTGCGGGGTCTCGACTATCTCGCTTTTCCCGCTGGAAGCTTTGCTCTGTAGCGAAAGGCGTATGCCGTCAGCTACACTCGCCGCCCTTCACTCCATGTGCTTTTAGAATCCTACATTTTTTAATCAAGAACATATTTTGATATTGAACCCTTTTGAGAAAATAAAAAAACGGCAAAATCTTTGTTATTAAAGACTTTGCCGTTTTGCCTATGAATTATACCCAACGACCAACAATTGGATAATCCCAATGTGAATCGTTTAACGCTTTTACAATACCGATAATTGGAACAACGAGTAACATTAACCCGAAAACAATTAAAAACGGAAGACCAATTAAGATAAAAGAGAAGATAATTGAAACCGTTGTTAATACCCACATCACACCTTGGAATAATAGCGCCTGAATAGATAAGCGCTTGATCTGATCGTCTGAACTAATTAAAAAGAATAGAATCGGTACAAGCACCGGCGCAAAGAATGCACTAGCATGAATCAATACTTTCGACCACTTTTCTTCCATTCGATATAACCTCCCTTGTCGAACATTTCCTTATAGTACATATACGCATGAAGCGCAAATTAGTTTCAAAAAATAAAACAACCACCTTATTATTTTAAGATGGCTATAAACATTTATTTATATGGTCCGACATCATCTGGGTTATCTCCGTCCTGCGGAAATAGCAAATATGAGATAATAGCTGTAAAGATGGTTGCGCTTAGCAATATTAAAAACTTGTCCTTCGATGCAACCTCTTCATAACGATTGAATAGCATAAATGTAGAAGCAACTGCGACGATTACTGTTATCGGTATAACAAATTTTAAACGCTTTTTATGAAATTTCATTGTAAACTTCCTTTACATTTTTTTTACTATCTATCATTTTAACTTGTTTAATTCTGAAGTACAAACACTTGCTTATTTCTATTATCTGTAACAAAATTTTCAGAAGAACTATAGAAATTTTATACATAATGCAGACAAAAAGTTCAATTTAATAGTAAAATTACATAATAAAGAGTGACGATATAATCTTATGAATATATAGAGAATGGGGAATGGCGATGATTAACTTTTTTAACAAGTCACGCGAAAAAGCAAAAGCAACATTTTTCCAAGTAGAGAAATATACCCAACAGGTAGAATTAAGTCTTTCTGCTTATCCAGAATTAATGAAACAGTTACAATTACTGAATTTAACGAAAAAGGACTTAGCGATTTTAAAGCAACTACAACCTTATGCCCAAGATTTCATTCCTTTAATGGTCAATCAGTTTTATCATGCCATTAGCCAAAGCGAAGCACTTCTGGCCATTATTAATCGGTCAACACGTATCGACAAATTAAAAATAACGCTTCACAAACATTTATCCGATATTTTTAATGGAAAAATTGATAGCGCATACATTGAAGAACGAAAAGTGATTGCACATGCCCATGTTCGTATTGGGCTAAAATCTAAATGGTACTTAGCATCATTTCAATCACTGATGACGACTTTCATCGAGTTTATCGAAACATTAAACTTATCTACGCATGAAACAGCCCTAGCTATTAATGCATTTTCAAAAATTATTAACTTTGAACAGCAACTTGTTATCGAAGCTTATGAACAGGAAGAGGAACGCATCCGTACACAAGCAGAAGAAGTAAAATTACATTTAATTAATACCATTCAACGTACAGCACAGGAATTAAATGTGATTAGTGTTGACACAACGTCTTCTCTGGAAGCAATCGCAGTGCAAACAGATGAAATTGCTGCCGCTACACATCAAGGCTTAGATTTCGTAGAAGAAACCGAAAGTAAATCAAATCTTGGCAAAAAGCATTTAGCTACACAAACAGACTTAATGGATACGATTTTAGAGCGTGTCGATATATTAGAATCTTCAATGGATGAACTACGCATATCATCGCAAAAAATCTCAGATATTGTAGGGCTCGTAACAGGTATTGCCGATCAAACAAACTTGCTCGCATTAAATGCTTCCATTGAAGCAGCCCGCGCAGGTGAACAAGGGAAAGGATTTGCAGTCGTAGCAAATGAAGTGAGAAAGCTGGCGGAAGAAACAAAAACCGCCGTCCAAAACGTATCGATACTAATTAAAGAAACGGAGAATAATATTGTGAGCATGGCGGATGCCGTGAACAGTGTAGACTCTCAAGTAAAAGTGAGTGTCGAAACACAGCATGAGTTAACCGAATCCTTCAGTGCAATTGCTGAAGCTGTATCAGGAATTCGCACACAATATATGAGTACGTCAGAAGATATTCAAAACATTTCGAACTATATTACTGAATTATCACAAGGCGCAAATCATGTTTCATCATCCTCTGACCAATTAATTGCCGTTGTTACCGAACTTTCGGCAGAATGAGTATGTATACCACCTAGCTAAGAGGGCACACAGAAAGCTTTATTTTCTGTGTGCCCTCTTTTATTAGCGGTGTTTCACTTCACGCTTCATTTTACGATGTTCGCGACGCATCGGGCCTGTTTCGAAAAGTCTACGTTCGGTTTCGGTTTCTGGGTAAATTTCTGGCACTTCACGTGGTTTACCTTGTTCATCAATCGCCACCATTGTCACGAATGATTCCGTTGTCAAACGTTCTGCACCTGATTTTAAATCTCGGCAAATCACACGTACGTATACTTCCATTGATGACCGCCCTGTACACGTTACAACAGACTCCAACTCTAATACATCCCCTGCATAAGCAGACGATACGAAGTCTACTGAGTCAATGGATGCGGTGACGACCTCTCCTTTTGAATGCTTCATTGCAGCGAGAGCAGCAATTTCATCAATATATCGCAATACTTGGCCACCAAAAATAGATTGATGATGGTTGGTGTCGGACGGCATAATTAAACGTGTTTGATGTGTGCGTGAATAGCTCATTGGCACAGTGTTTCCCATAATTCTGCACTCCCTAAAAGATGATAATTTAACTGTAACACTTTAAAAACACCGCGTTCAAATACTTTTCCAAAATAACAAACCCCTGTATTAAATTACGTTAAAAAGTTGTTTTAATTGTGATAAACTTCAAATTCGTCATTTCGTCTATAGCATATTTTACCCCTTCTTTACCGTATCCACTCATTTTTACACCACCATACGGCATATGGTCTACACGGAATGTCGGAATATCATTAATCATCACTGCACCAGCCTCTAACTCGTCTGCCGCATACATGGCATCTGTTAATACATTTGTATAAATCCCTGCATTTAAGCCTAGTTCCGATTCATTTACAAGTGCAATTGCTTTGGTCAATGTTTCATATGAAACAATCGAAACAATTGGGGCAAATGTTTCTTCACATACGATTTTCATTTGTGCTGTTACATTCGTCACGACGGTAGGGGATAACGTACGCTCCGTAAATTCTGCTCCTGTTGCGATAACGGCTCCTTGTATTTTTGCCTCTTCTATCCAAGCCTTTATCCGCTCTACCTCGTTTGGATGAATCATTGCACTAACATCGGTATTTGCATCTAGCGGATCCCCTACACGTAGCTTTTTCGTTTCCATAACAAATTGACGCACAAACTCATCGTAAATGGACGTATGCACGTAAATACGCTGCAACGATATACATACTTGTCCTGCAAATCCAAAAGCCCCACTGACTGCACGTGAAACAATCTTCTCAATTGGCGCAGATGGCTCCACAATCACAGCGGCATTTGATCCTAGCTCTAGTGTGATTTTACGTAAACCTACTTTTTCTTTTAGCTTTAATCCGACTACTCCACTACCTGTAAACGTCACTTTTTTGACATGTGGATGCGCAACAAGCGTATCGCTCAGCTCCCCACCTGAACCTGTCACAATTTGCAAGCAGCCGTCTGGTAAACCTGCTTCTTTAAAAATGTCGGCCATGATGATTGCACTAAGAGGTGTTTGTGTTGCTGGTTTTAATACAACCGTATTCCCGACCGCAAAAGCAGGGCCTAATTTATGGGCAACTAAATTGAATGGAAAATTAAACGGTGTAATCGCACTGACGACACCAAGCGGAATGCGTTTTGTATAGCCAATACGATCTGTAATACCGGGTGCAGCATCCATCGGTACTGTTTCACCTGTTGATTGCTTAGCGGCCTCTGCTGAAAACTGATACGTCGCAATTGTCCGGTCTATCTCAGCTACCCCTGCTGAAATCGGTTTTGCTGCTTCTTTTGCTAAAATTTCTGCTAGCTCCTGTTTACGCTTACGCATAATGTCTACCACTTTATATAATATTTCCGCCCGTTCATACGCTGTTGTTTTCTTAAATACTTGAAATGCTTCATGTGCCCCTTCAATAGCACGTTCCACATCTTGACTGTTTGCCTTAGCTACTTTTGCGATCATTTCACCAGAATAAGGTGATGTTAACTCATATGTGCTTTGTGCTTGTTCCCATTGTCCATTAATCCATAATTTTGTCTCTTGCATAAAAGACACCTCCATTAAAAGTTCAAGTTGATATCCAGTAAATCGGTTAATCCATCTATAAAATGAAATGAAAAATAAAGTAAACCATCACTAAATTGAAGCAAATCGGCCCAACTTGTCATTTGAGTCGTATGAATGGCCTGCTGTACCTCTGCATAATCAAAAACAAGCTTTTGAATTGCAATAATTAATCCTAGCTCTTTGACACCGTTTGTGACTCTAGAGCTCCTTAACTGTTGCTCCAGTTTTACAATTTCCTCTACTAGCTGTAAATCCGTAGCTGTTAAAGCGAGTAGCCCGATAAATGGATAATGTATTTTTTTCACTTGTACACCGCGATGCTCAAATTCTATTTTTAATTGAGCGACATAATCGACAAGCTCTTTATGCTCGTGCACATCAAAAAACATTAAAATTTGTGTTAATGATTGCAGTGCATCACTTAGTTTAAATCCTCGTTCACGTAGACTCTTAAAATAATGATTCATCGTCTGGGCGTGTGCTGATGCACTTTCGGTATTATTTGCTGTTAGCAGAATGGCAAACGGAAAATCGCTTTTTCTTGTTAACATAGGATGGTATTTATTCATCTCGTCATACAGCTTCTTCGCGCGCATGCCATGTGCTACATCCTTTACAAAAAAGGCACTCACCATTCGGTATAAAGAGCGACTAAAACCACATTCGGCTAATAGGCGATCGTTCTTATTTAATTGTGCTAGATGCTCCTTTACATTCCCTTTCAATACTAAATCTGCAGCTATCTTATATTGCAAACGAATGTCACTACCATATGTACTAAACACATTAATAGACTCATTACATGCCAACTGATCAATGATCGCTTGATGCTCTAACCCACTATAAGTACGACCTGCATACGTATATTGAGCAGCTAAAGAGATCACAATCTGCAAGTCTGGCTGTCCACCTGTGTAGTTAAATACCTTGTCATAATTCGTTTCTAGTTTCTGAATAAAGTGTGTATACATATGGACTACCACTCCTTTACTTTATTGTACGCCTTTTCAAGCTACTTTGTTTTAGAAAATATACTTTAAATCATTTCCTATAAAAATAAGTGCAGGTAAAGCCCAAATAGACTTTACCTACACTCATTTATTCACGTGAAAGCTTTTCTAGTTCTTCTGTTGTAAAAGCACGGGACCGCGTTAAAAAACGCTTCCCCTCTACGCCTTCTAGCGAAAACATGCCGCCTCTCCCATCTACCACATCAATAATGAGCTGTGTATGCTTCCAATACTCAAATTGGTTTTTATGCATGTAAAATGGACTGTCGCCAATTTCACCGAGCCGTACATCCTGATCTCCTAATAGCAAGTCCCCTTGCTCATAGCACATCGGGGCAGACCCGTCACAACACCCTCCTGACTGATGAAACATAATAGGACCGTGGCGTTGTTTCAATAATTCAATTAGTTCGAGTGCCGCATCCGTTGCTATCACGCGCTCCGTCATGCTCGCACCTCCCCTCGCTTAGAAGAAGCCTAATTTATTTGGATTGTAGCTCACGAGTAAATTTTTCGTTTGTTGATAGTGACTTAACATCATTTTGTGGTTTTCACGACCAACACCTGACATCTTGTAACCACCAAATGCAGCATGTGCTGGATATTGGTGATAACAGTTTGTCCATACACGCCCTGCTTGAATACTACGACCGAAGCGATAAGCTGTATTCATATCACGTGTCCAAACACCTGCACCTAATCCGTACAATGTATCATTAGCAATCTCAAGAGCTTCTTCTGGTGTTTTAAATGTCGTCACCGATACAACTGGACCAAAGATTTCCTCTTGGAAAATACGCATCTTATTATGTCCTTTGAAAATGGTCGGTTTAATATAGTAACCATCTGACAATTCACTGCCTAGGTTGTTTTTCTCCCCGCCAATGAGACATTCTGCCCCTTCTTGCTTACCAATATCTAAATACGATAAAATTTTCTCCATTTGCTCGCTAGACGCTTGCGCACCCATCATCGTATTTGGATCAAGTGGGTTTCCTGTTTGAATGGCTTCCACACGTTGAAGTACGCGCTCCATAAATTTATCGTAAATCGACTCTTGAATGAGTGCACGTGAAGGACATGTACACACTTCGCCTTGGTTTAACGCAAATAATACAAAGCCTTCTACCGCTTTATCTAAAAATTCATCGTCATATGCCATGACATCTTCAAAGAAAATATTCGGTGATTTACCACCTAATTCTAGTGTTACAGGGATTAAGTTTTGAGACGCATATTGCATAATTAAGCGTCCTGTCGTCGTTTCTCCTGTAAATGCTACTTTACCGATACGTGGACTTTGGGCTAATGGTTTACCTGCTTCTAAGCCGAAGCCATTGACAATATTTAATACACCAGGCGGTAACAAATCTTCAATGAGTTCCATTAATACTAGAATCGAAACAGGCGTTTGCTCAGCTGGCTTTAACACAACACAATTTCCTGCTGCTAGGGCTGGTGCAAGCTTCCAAACAGCCATTAGCAATGGGAAGTTCCAAGGAATAATTTGTCCAACTACACCAATTGGTTCATGGAAATGATACGCAACTGTATTGTCATCAATTTGGCTCAGTGCGCCTTCTTGTGCACGAACGGCACCCGCAAAATAACGGAAATGATCAATCGCAAGCGGTAAATCCGCATTTAACGTTTCACGTACGGCTTTCCCGTTATCCCATGACTCAGCAATTGCTAGCGTTTCAAGATTTTGTTCAATACGATCAGCGATTTTCAGTAAAATATTGCTACGCTCTGTAGCGGATGTTTTGCCCCATGCCTCTTTTGCTTCATGTGCTGCATCTAGCGCTAATTCAATATCTTCTGCTGTTGAACGTGCTGCTTGTGTGAACACTTTCCCTGTAACAGGCGTTACATTCTCGAAGTATTGCCCTTTTACAGGTGGCGTCCATTTACCACCAATATAATTGTCGTAACGCTCCTTGAAATTGACTAACGCCCCTTCTGTGTTTGGAAATGCATAAACCATTGAAAAATCGCCCCTTTGCTTAAATGTATTCGTTAAATACCTGCTCAGTGCTGCCATCCCTATATAACTATGAAAGGTATTTCCAATTACTATATTGTCAGAAAAGGGAAATAATTTCAACGGTTAAGTTTCAATTTTCTAAATTTACTGATAATATTATTGTGATATATTGTTAATAAACAGACAGCGCGCTGTTATACATAAAATAACGCTGATATTGTATACTGAAACTATTCTAACGAGTAGGGGAAAAAATATGCGTATCAATAAATTTTTAGCAGAAACAGGCATCATCTCTCGCCGAGGTGCTGATAAATGGATTGAAGAAAATCGCGTTACAATTAACGGCGAACTAGCAACAGTCGGTAGTAAAGTAGAAGAAGGCGATCTCGTGTGTGTAGATGGCAAGCCCGTCCAAAAAGAAGAACAGCTTGTATATATCGTACTCAATAAACCCGTAGGCATTACGAGTACTACGGAAAAACATATTAAAGGCAATGTAGTGGACTTTGTGAATCATCCATTGCGTATTTTCCATATTGGACGTCTTGATAAAGATTCAGAAGGCTTGCTCCTCCTCACTAATGACGGTGATATTGTCAATGAGATTTTACGTGCAGAAAATCATCATGAAAAAGAATATGTGGTGCAAGTCGATCAACCGATTACAGCACAATTCTTAACACAAATGGCTGCTGGTGTAGAAATTTTAGATACGGTCACACTGCCATGTCGCGTCGAAAAAGTATCCAGTCATGTGTTCAAAATTATTTTAGAGCAAGGGTTAAACAGACAGATCCGCCGCATGTGTTCAGCGCTCGGGTATTCGGTCAAACGACTACAACGTATTCGTATTATGAACATCCATTTAGGTAATCTAAAAGTAGGGCAATGGCGTGATTTAACAGAGAAAGAGCGGACAGAGCTGTTTAAACTATTAAATTATAAGCAGTAGCTGTCTACGTTCAAGCTACTAGCAAGGGGGAAATGGGCGTTATGTTAACAATTCAACCAACAGAACTACTCACCGGTTTTCGCATTAGTGGGGACTACTGGGATATCGATGCATTGCTCCGTGCTATTTACGATGTCACCGGGGAAGAAAACCGCTATCTTGATTTTCAAGGGGCACGGAATCGTATTTTAGGTGTTTGTTTAGAGCTACGGAATGCGATAAAAGGGGAGCATCATATAGAATTTATCGCTAACGGTATACATAAAGGGTTAGAAAAAGAAAAGGCCATCCTTGCGCCTACTAAAAATATTTATTTTGCTGTAGACATTTTAATACCAGAGCTACTGTTTACCACAATTGCGTTAAATGATTTTATCCGTTTATATCAAGAAATGGTCGACCCAACGATGTGGAATATGTCGATTGTAACGATTCGTCAATTTCAAGGTGCCGTCGCGACAGCACTAGAACAACTAATAGAAGACGAGCATTATCTTGTATTTCTGCAAATGCTCCATGCAAAGCAAACCTTTTACTTCCGTTACGCAACACAGTATGTGGACCTCTTAAATGTAGAGTACTTAAAACTTTCTCGTCAAGAACGGGAGGAGCGAATAGCTGCGTACGCGCTTCGCCTCTTAATGGAAGACGAAGAGTATACCGCATTAAAAGAACAACTACTAGCAACCGCCAGTGTAACGAAACACGTCATTCATGAATTAAATCTTACACTCAAGTATCCTGAAACGATAGATTGGTAGTTAGTTAAAATAATATATTCTACATATAAATAACCGCGTTCATCACTTCATGAACGCGGTTTTCTTTTTCGCTATTTGTTACAGCTGTTCATACGCCATTTTACGGATTACCGCTGCATGTTGAGGATACGCTTGCAGCAGTTCTTCCTGTGTAAATAATTCAAAGTCTGCATAGTCAAAGCCTGGCGCTACCATGCATCCAACTAAACTAAATGTCTGCGGTTCATCGACAGAGGAGCCAAAAATCGTATATTTTGGTACAAGGATTTGGGGCTGTTCGCCTGCCTCAATATTTAATCCTAGTTTTTTTGCCTCATACGTACCATCTGGGTAAATCATATGCACCGTTAGCGAACTACCTGCATGGTAATACCATAGTTCATCTGACTGCAATCGATGTAAGTGTGAAATATCGCTCGAACGTAGTAAAAAGTAGATGCTTGTATAAACTGGTCGCTCACCCGTTGCTGTGTTGACAAGCTCCTTACCAGCAAAAGTAGAGCTATAAAAGCCACCTTCCGCATGTTGCTGTAATCCTAATTTTTCAATGAAGTATTGTGCTGCTTTCATGTGTATCACTCCTCTCCTTTACCATAACAAAAAGACACGTTCATAACAATTAGAGTGGATATACGTATCTTCACCCTCGTCTTTGTAATGATGTTAAAATAAAATCATGGAAACCGAAAGACTCATCTAAAAGGAGTGCTACACGTGACAGAGAAAGAATACTTAGAATTCAAAAGCATCGTTGCAATGGGCGATGAACTGAATTTTTATTATAAAAATGATGAATATTGGATAAGCCATAACCCTGGTAAATCTTATTTATCAAGAACTAAAGATTCATATACCCAAGAATTTAATGGATATGAAGAGCTCTTTGAAAAAGCAACAATAGACGGCATAACAATTGCTGAAATATATCCAAAATTAAAATGGTAAAATAGATTTTTTACTGCTCAAAAACAAACGAAAAAGCACGAGCTACAATCAATATATTTTTTGAACATACACAAATTTTGTTACACAGATTCATCAATTATACTTCTCTCTCATAAAAAAACTGCCCTACAAGTTCACTTGTAAGACAGCTTTATACATATTTATAGACCGCCAAGATAAGCCGCTTTGACTTCTTCACTTTCTTGTAATTCTTTTGCCGTACCGGCTAGTACAATGCGCCCTGTTTCTAGTACATAGGCACGGTTAGCAATGGATAATGCCATATTTGCATTTTGCTCCACAAGCAGTACGGTTACGCCTTCTTTATTCACCATTTCAATGATGTTAAAAATATTTTTGACCATCAGTGGTGCAAGCCCCATCGATGGTTCGTCTAAAATAATCAATTTCGGCTTAGACATTAGCGCACGGCCCATCGCAAGCATTTGCTGCTCACCACCAGAGAGCGTCCCTGACAGTTGTTTTCTACGTTCATGTAAGCGTGGGAATAGCTCATATACATGGTCCATATCTTTTTTGATGCCCTCTTTGTCTGTGCGTAAATAGGCACCGAGCTCTAAGTTTTCCTCAACCGTCATATTTGCAAATACACGACGTCCTTCTGGTACGTGTGAAATCCCTGCTTTTACAATGGACTGCGCTGCTTTGCCGTCAATGGCCGCGTCTAAATATTCAATGGACCCTTTTTTCGGTTTTAGTAAACCTGAAATGGTTTTTAACAGTGTGCTTTTTCCTGCACCATTGGCACCAATTAACGTGACAATTTCACCTTCATTTACCTCAATGGAGATATCCCGTAATGCTTGAATATTACCGTAAAATACATCGATATTATTAATTTTCAGCATTATTCCGTTACCTCCTCACCTAAATATGCCTCAATTACTTTTGGATTTGAACGAATTTCTGCTGGTGTTCCGTCTGCAATTAATTGCCCGTGATCCAGTACATAAATACGTTCACAAATTCCCATGACAAGGTGCATATCGTGTTCGATTAATAAGATTGTTAAGTTAAATTCTTTTCGAATGAACGCAATTAACTCCATTAATTCATGTGTTTCTTGGGGGTTCATCCCTGCTGCCGGTTCATCTAATAGCAATAGTTTAGGACCTGCCGCTAATGCACGAGCAATTTCAAGGCGACGTTGCATCCCATATGGCAAGTTTTTCGCTAGTTCATCCTTGTACACATCGAGTCCAAAAATTTTTAAGAAGGCAAGCGATTCCGCTTCCATCTTGGCCTCTCCTTTAAAGTGAGTCGGTAGACGGAAAATACTTGATAATAACGTATGTTTCGCTAAACCATGATTCGCTACCTTTACATTATCTAAAACCGATAACTCTTTAAATAAACGAATATTTTGGAATGTGCGGCTAATGCCTTGACGTGTGACTTTATACGGATCTAAACCAGCAATGGATTTATCAGCAAAGGTAATCGTGCCTTCTGTCGGTGCATATACACCTGTTAACATATTAAATGTTGTCGTTTTCCCGGCACCATTTGGGCCGATTAAACCAATTAATTCTCCTCGGTTCATATACATATCCACTTTTTGAACCGCTTTTAATCCACCAAATGTAATTCCTAAATTATCAACTTTTAGAAGAGTTTCGCTCATGCTTTAGACCCTCCCTTTTTACCAAACTTGAATAAGTCCGTAATCTCTTTTGTACCAAGTAAACCGGTTGGACGGTACAGCATGACTAAGATTAATACAAGCGAATAAATAATCATACGTGTTTCAGGGAAACCTTGTAAGTACGTTGTCACCGCTGTTAAGAAAATAGCGGCTAACACAGAGCCCGATAAACTACCTAAACCACCTAATACGACAAAAATTAAAATATCAAATGACTTTAAGAAACCAAATGTCGTTGGCTGAATGATATAAAAATTATGTGCATAAATCGCGCCTGCAACCCCAGCAAAAAACGACCCAATCGCAAACGCCACAACTTTATAGTACGTCGTATTAATTCCCATTGCATCGGCAGCAATTTCGTCCTCACGAATGGAAATACATGCACGTCCATGACGAGAACGTGTAAAGTTGGAAATGATTAAAATCGTAATAACGACAGCGAAGAATGCGTATGTCCAAGTGGATTGGTGTGTGACTTGCATCCCAGCTGCTCCACCTACATAGTCAATATTTAAAAATACGATCCGGATAATTTCTGCAAACCCAAGTGTTGCAATGGCTAAATAGTCACCTTTTAAGCGGAGTGTTGGAATTCCAACAAGTAGACCTGCAATGGCCGCTACAAGGGCACCAAGTAAAATACCTGTCACAAACGGCAGACCGAGCTTCATTGTACAAATCGCTGATACATAGGCACCAACTGCCATAAAACCAGCATGGCCAATGGAGAATTGACCTGTAATACCGATAATAATATGCAAACTAACTGCCAGCATAATATTGATACACATCGTAATTAACATATTTTGGTGTGTATAGCTAATAGCTTCTGTGTTGATCAACACTTGTACGACTGCATAGACTACTAGCGCTAGAGCGATGTAGCCCCAGAAAATTTTTGATTTTTTCATACGCTGTCCACCTACACTTTCTCTCGAGTATTTTTACCAAAAATACCCGATGGTCGTATAATTAAAATAAGAATTAAAATAACGAATGCCGCTGCATCGCGCCATAAAGAATAGCCAAGTGCACTTACAATCGTCTCTACTACACCAAGTACGAGACCACCAACCATGGCCCCAGGAATAATCCCAATCCCACCGAGTACGGCTGCGACGAATGCTTTTAAGCCTGGTAATACACCCATTAACGGGTCAATCCGTGTGTAATAAATACCGAAAATAACGCCTGCCGCCCCTGCTAATGCTGAACCAATCGCAAATGTTGCTGAGATGGTATTATCTACGTTAATCCCCATTAAACGCGCTGCATCTGCATCATGGGATACGGCACGCATCGCCTTCCCAATTTTCGTTTGATGTACGATAAATTGTAGTAACATCATCAGTACAAATGAAATGACTAAAATTAAAATCGACTGCACCCCAATTTGTGCCCCTAAAATCTCAATTGTTTTATTTTCAATCACTTTCGGATAAGCTTCCGGTGATGGACCACGGAAGAAAATAACCGTATATTCAATTAATAAAGATACCCCAATCGCTGTAATTAAAGCGGCAATACGTGTTGCATTACGTAACCGTTTATACGCAACACGTTCAATAATTACCCCGATAACAGCGCATAAAGCCATCGCTAAAATCAAGGCTGGAATAAAGTGCATATCCCAGCGTGCAATCGCATAAAAACCGATAAATGCGCCTAACATGAAAACATCACCATGCGCAAAGTTAATCAGCTTAATAATCCCGTATACCATCGTATAACCAAGGGCGATTAGCGCGTAGATACTACCGAGTGAAATCCCATTCACGAGCTGTTGTATCCATTCCATAACGATTCACTCCTTTACTTTTCATATGTCACTTTATTTTACTAGCGCAACAAAGTTTTACTTCTAAACGTTGAAAAAGGAGCTATCCGAAAAAATTTTTTTCGGACGACTCCTTTGCGACGAGTAACCATCGGAACAATACTGACGAAGTAGCGTTCCATTCAGTAAGATATCGAGCCGCTCTCGTATAAAGCAGTCTCCTATCCCCTTAAATTTTTACTTAAGGATTTACTTTTGATTTGAATTCTTGATTGCCGTCTACAAACTCTAAAACTGTTGCTGATTTAACTGGGTTGTGTTTTTCATCTACTGTGAATGTACCTGTAATTAAGCTTAAATCTTTTGTTTCTGCCAACGCTTTTTGAATAGCTTCGCCTGTAATGTCACCTTCAACACGTTCAATTGCATCTTTTAAGAAGTACACTGTGTCATATCCAAGTGCATGGAAGGCATTTGGCTGTTTGCTATATTCCGCTTCGAATGCTTTTACGAAGTCTTGAATTGTTTGATCTGGATCACCAGAAGAATAGTGATTTGTAATAAATGTATTATTTAGTGCATCTGCACCCGCAAGCTCGACTAATGTTGGCGAATCCCAGCCATCAGCACCCATTAATGGCACATCAATACCTAATTCACGTGCTTGCTTAACAATTAACCCAACTTCCTCGTAATACCCTGGAATAAATACGAAATCAGGATTCGCTGACTTAATACGTGTTAATGTTGATTTGAAGTCTACGTCATCCGTTACATACGCTTCTTCTGCTACCACTTTCCCACCATTTTTTTCAATTTGTTCTTTAAATGATGCGGCTAAGCCTTTTGCATAGTCAGATGTAGAGTCCATATAAATCGCTACATTTTTCGAACTAAGGTCATTGGATGCAAAGTTTGCTGCTACAATGCCTTGGAATGGATCGATAAAGCATGTACGGAATGCATAATCATTAATAGAACCATCTTCGTTTACCGTTACTGTTTCCGCTGTACCAGAAGCTGTTACGACTGGCACTTTAAATTGATTAGCTGTTTGCACTGTCGCTACCGTATTACCTGATGTTGCGGGTGCAATCATCGCAACAACTTTCTCTTGCTCTGCTAAACGAATCGCTGCTGTTACCGCTTCTGCGTTTTCAGATTTATTGTCTACCGGAATATAATCGATTTGTTTACCGTTAATACCGCCCGCTGCATTAATCTCGTCGATTGCTAATTTAGCACCATCGTTAATAGATGAACCGTAAGATGCTACTGCACCTGAAAGCTCTAGGTTACCACCAATTTTAATTGTTTCTGATGAACCGCTATCTCCACCGCTTGAACTTGAAGATGAAGATGAACTATCATCCTTTGCCCCACATCCTGCTAGTACACCCGCAACTAGTGTTGAAGCTAAAAAGATTGATCCAAACTTCTTCATTTTTGACTGCTTCATATTCAAAACTCCCCCCAAATAACTATTTTCAAATATTAGATATTTCTGATAATTATACACGAATACCTACTCTCAGACAATGAGTTATAATAATATTCTGAAATTATAGTAAATACTAATATTTCTATTAATTAGCCTTTTGTATTTTAAAACATTCTTTCTATTTAGTCTAGTGTGACTTTTCAGTTTTTTAAAAAAGGAAGGATACTATACCTACTACTAGCTAAAAATATACTATAAAAACAATGCGCCTTGACTATTCATTTTTTGATTAAACATGAATTTAAACGGAGAACTCGCAATGAGCAAAAATGCATTCTAAAAATAACAGCTAAATAGTAAAAGGTATGTATCATAGTCTCCTCCCTTTGCCACAGCCTACACAGGAAATTTATTTGCGACAGGAGCAGCGAAGGATGAGCGACGAGGAGGCTTGATCTCGCCCGTGGAAAGCGAGTGCCGGAGCGGAAAGCAATGGTTTCCCAAGTGGTAATATATGTTTCTGAATTTACTCTTTATGAGAAGGATTATAAAAAAGACATAAACTCGAACAAAATGAATCGAGTTTATGTCTCTCTATCTCTTTTAACCTTACGAGAAATGAGCGTCTCACTTTCATTGCAACTACATTAATGAATCATTTTTATACATTAAATGTAAATACACAAATTCTTTCATTTGGATTTTTAAAACCTTGTAGCTTTACTTCTTTTAGTAAATCCAAATTCGTTTCAAACTGTAAATAGTACAAGTATTCTGGTGATGGATAATATAACAATATGTGAATTTCTCGAGGATATTGTTCAACAGATCGGTAAATATTCATGACAACTTTGCGGAAAATTTGCACCGAAAATGGGTTAAAGAAGAAAAATACATTATCCTGTCTCTGTATATCATATTGTTCAGCTAGCATATTTAAAAAGGTAATCGGCACAAGCTTTTTCCCTGCCTTTTGTAAATATCTATTTTTATTTTGCTGTGCTTCTTTAAAGAAAATACCATCCATTTCAACGCCTACCGTAGGAATGCGCAACTTATGATGGAGGAAAATCGGTACCCTCCCTTTTCCTGATCCAAAATCAACAACATGGGCATTTGATGGTAATTCATATGCTGCGAATAGTTGTTCTAATGCTTCATACGGTGTTGGTTCATAGCTATGGTAATGGATTAATTTGGGTACACCATATTGAAACCCCGTTGTTGAAATATTTAATAGTTGCTCATAATCTTTTTCTCGCATTCACGTATTCCTTTCTCTACTCATTAATCCATCAAGCGTTAGATGCACTTGAACTACTGCTCATGAATGATTTGGATAAATTTCTTCGTTGGCCGTGATAATGGCACGGTTTTCAAGTGGCAAATGCCGATGCTTCGCTTTGGAATCGGCTGCTGTAATTCAATTTCGTGCACGATTCCCCGTTCTAAATAATCTGTTGAAAACTCTTTCGTCACACAAGCGATGCCTAAGTTAATCTTCGCAAACTCTAACAATAAATCGTGCGAGCCAAGCTCAAATTCGGGTAAAATGGAAAAACCGCACCCTTTTAAATAATCTTCAACATATTGTCTGGAATTTGCATTATTCTCTAAAAAAATAAGGGGCATTTTCACTAAATAATCGAGACTCGTCGGTTGCTTCGTCATATTCATATATTTATCGCCACATACGAAAATATCATGGATATCTTTACATGGTGTCACTTCAAGCTGCTCATCATAAATAGGTAAATTGCAAATCCCTACATCCGCTTCGCCAGCTTTAATATATGTCACAATTTGACTTGTCGTCCCATTTAATACTTTCAATTTAATACTCGGATATTTTTTATAAAAAGTTTCAAGGTAAGGAAGCAAGTAGTATCTAGAAATCGTATCGCCAACACCAATTCGCAGCTCTCCAGTTGTGAGATTCTGCAATTCTAGTACTTTTTCCTCTCCTACCTCAAGCATGCCTAGTGCAGAATTTACATAGTCGTGTAATAATTTTCCTTCATTCGTAAGCGTAACCCCTTTAGGCGTACGGTAGAACAAATGGGTACCTAGTTCCTTTTCCAATTGTGCCATCGCTTGACTAATGGCGGGTTGTGTCATATAGAGTGATTTAGCCGCATGTGAAAAGCTTTTACTTTTACAAACCGCATGAAAAATACGATATAAATCTAATTTACCTATCATATAAGTACTCCTTATAGGGCATATTAAAAATATTAATTTTACTTATACCATGTAAGCGAGGTATATTACAACTTGTGTTAACTAAATCAAATAATTTTTTACTATAGATTAGGAGAGATTCTCATGGAACGTGTAGTAGGTACAGTAGTTCGTGGTCTTCGTGGCCCTATCATTAATGAAGGGGACAATATCGAGCAAATCGTCGTAGACACAGTGTTAAATGCGGCAAAAGTAGAAGGCTATGAAATCCAAGATAAAGATATCATCACAATTACTGAGTCCATTGTGGCACGTGCACAAGGAAACTATGTAACAATTGACCATATCGCAACAGATGTAAAAGCAAAATTCGGTGAAGATACAATCGGTGTGATTTTCCCTATTCTTTCACGTAACCGTTTTGCGAACTGCTTACGTGGTATCGCTCGTGGCGCAAAAAAAATCGTACTTATGTTAAGTTACCCATCTGATGAAGTTGGCAACCACTTAGTAGATATCGATGAATTAGACGTAAAAGGCGTTAACCCATGGACAGATACATTAACTGAAAAACAGTTCCGTGAACATTTCGGCTATCAAAAACATACATTCACTGGTGTGGACTATATCGAGTACTACAAAGAGCTTATTACGAATGAAGGGGCAGAAGTAGAAGTCATCTTCTCTAACAATCCAAAAGTCATCGTAGACTATACAACATCTGTCCTTGCTTGTGACATTCACTCACGCTTCCGTACAAAACGTTTAGTAACAGCAGCTGGCGCTACAACAGTTTACAGCTTAGATAATATTTTATCTTCATCGATTGATGGGTCTGGTTACAATGAACAATACGGTCTGCTTGGTTCAAACAAAGCAACGGAAGATTCTGTGAAATTATTCCCACATACTTGCCAACCGCTTGTTGATGGAATCGCAGAAAAATTAAAAGCAGCAACTGGTAAACAAGTAGAAGTCATGGTATATGGTGATGGGGCATTCAAAGATCCTGTAGGTAAAATTTGGGAACTTGCTGACCCAGTTGTATCACCTGCATTCACAGCTGGTCTTGCTGGTACACCAAACGAAGTAAAATTAAAATATTTAGCTGATAATAACTTCTCACACTTACGTGGTGAAGAATTAAAAGCGGCTATTTCAGAACATATCAAAAACAAAAACGAGGACCTTGTTGGTGCAATGGAAGCACAAGGCACAACACCTCGCCAATTAACAGATTTAATCGGTTCTTTATCTGACTTAACATCTGGTTCTGGTGACAAAGGTACACCAATGATTTATATCCAAGGTTACTTCGATAACTACACAAAATAAGCACAAAAGCAGGCAAAGCGGAATTCCACTTTGCCTGCTTTTTTATTTCTGTATGATTATTTTTTAATAAACATTTGTGTCCAGTAGTGCCCATCTGCTACATAGCCAATACCGATATGCGTATAGCTTGTGTTCATAATATTTGCACGGTGACCTGGACTATTCATCCAATCATTCACGACTTGCGCTGCGGATGTTTGTCCTTTTGCAATGTTTTCACCTGCTGATTTGTATGAAATACCAAATTGCTTCATCATATCAAATGGTGAGCCGTATGTTGGGCTTGTATGACTGAAGTAATTTTTATCATGCATATCTTGTGATTTGTATTTCGCGACACGTGATAATTCCCAATCAATCGACAGTGGCGCTAACCCTTCTTTCGCACGTTCTACGTTCACAAGGCGTACGACTTCTTCTTCTACACTTGCTTGTTCGTTTTCAGCAATAATAATTTTTTGACCTGGGTAAATTAAATCTGGATTTGCTAAATTATGATTTAATGAGATTAACTCTGAAAGACCTACTTGATTTTTAGCCGCGATTTTCCAAAGAGTATCGCCTTTTACTACTGTATATGTTGAAGTGGCCGCTGATGCGGACATCGGTAATACGATCGACATTGAGAGTGCTGCTGTCATAATGATTTTTTTCAGCATGTTATGTTGTTCATCCTTTCTGCTTTCGTATGAACCTATCATAATTGCTTTTTTTAGATAGTTCATTACTGAAATTATGGAAGGATCTTTACGAGACTATTACATTTGTAATAATATCCGAGTAATTTGCTCTTATAATAGCATTCATGCTGAAATATTTCTGTCACATCACTGAAAATAGGAAAATATTACACGGTTTTTAGTGACAAATCGCCTTCTTTTTTTGCTTTTCTTTATACATTAAGCGATCTGCCTCTTCAAAAAGTTCCTCCATTTGTCCAAATGAATAAGGACTATAACTACTACCCATCGATATTTGAATAGAAAATTGCTCCGTTACATGATTAAATTGATGGACTTTATATCGAATCTGTTCCATCACATCATCTACAATTTCACTCGTCACATGCGGCATCATAATTGAAAACTCATCGCCACCAATACGTGCGACAATGCCTTTACTCCCCACTGCTTCTCGGATAATATTCGCACTCTGCCTAATATAAGCATCGCCCATTTTATGTCCTTGTTGATCATTGATACACTTCAAATTATCCAAATCACAAACAATCATCCCAATGGGCACACTTTCCTTATTATTATAAAGCGCCATTTGGGCATCAAAGCATGCTCTGTTTTTCGTTCCTGTTAAATGGTCATGCATCGCTTTATACTCCAATTCTTGTTGCATAGCCACCTTATTGCCTACGTTTCGATACACACCATGAATAGCAACCATTTCACCATTCTTGTATACTGGCGTTGCATACTCTTCAAACCAAATATACTGTCCTTCTGTATTTTGAAGACGCACTAATAACGGCTCATCATAGTCCCACGCGCCGTTTAATTTCTGTGTCACTACGTCTATATCATCGGGATGCAGAATATCATAATACTTCTGAGGGTTTTGCATATGTGCTTGCCATTCATGCTCACCTAACATTTGATTAATGGCTGAGCTTAAATAGCGATATTGCATTTGAGGCTTTAAATCGCAATAATAGAAGATGTCTTTGGAATGTCCTACTGCCTGCACTACCGTTTGTAGCGAATCCAATTGTTTTTTGAGCAAATAATATCTTCTATATAAATAACCTATTATAAATAAAGTAATAATAATAACATAAAGCATATTTACACTTCCTAGTAAGAAAATTGAATTAGTTCTCAGTTGTTAACTGTTGTAAATATTACTAGTCACTATTTTATCAGAATAAGTCGTAAGTTGCTTATTATTGGTCTTTTTTTATTTATTTCTCATAGGAATATAGTAACAAAGTGGAGGAAACGATGAATATATATATGAATAACGAAAAGGTGATTGCGGGTACGACAATGAAAAACATTGAAGTGCCAGAACAAAATAACATGGCATTACATATTTGTGAAAATACCGCAGCAGTTATAAACAATCGCGAGCAACTCGCAAAAATGATTGGTTGTGAGGTACAAGACTTTGTTTGTGCCGAGCAAACACATAGTAAAAACTTCTATAAAGTAACAAGCAACGACCGAGGAAAAGGTGCCTTTACAATGGATAATGCGATTGCTAATACAGACGCACTGTATACGTATGAACGCGGTATATTACTGACATCCTTTTCTGCTGATTGTGTACCCGTACTCTTATACAACGAAAAAAGTGGTGTGATCGCTGCGATACACTCAGGATGGCAAGGAACTGTCAAAGAAGTAACACCACAATTATTGCATCAGTTAATCGAAATAGAACAAAACCCCGCCGAAGGATTTTGGGTATATATCGGTACAGCGCTGAGCCAACAAAAGTTTGAAGTAGATCGTGATGTATATGAACAGTTTAAAGCACTCGGTTATGCGGATGAATTTATATACTATCATGCGAAAACAAATAAATATCATATCGACAATCAACAAACCGTCAAAAAACAATGCGAACTTGCGGGCATCCCTGCAAATCAAATTGCTATTGATGATACATGCACCTTTTTACATGAAAAGGGCTTCTCTTATCGCCAAGATAAAAAATCCGGCCGCCATATGAGCTTTATTATGAAGAAATAACGTACGAGACACTGCCAAATAACACGGCGGTGTTTTCCTTTTTCTACACTGTATATTTTTTTCTGTGATAAAAATTTTGTTCGATGCCATATTAAGAAAGAACAAAACAGAAAGGAGCATGCCCAATGGGAAGAGATGATAAAAAGGGACGAAGCCATCAAAAACAAACGCTTCCTCAAACACCTAAAAATCAAAAAATAGCGCCAAACAAAATTAGGGAAGAATTTTCCCGAGAAATCGCTGAAATTGAACAAGCTGCTGAACGGAACAAACAGCATAAATAAGGAGGTTCCATATGGACTACCAACGTGCAAAAAAAATTGTTGAGTCACCATCCGAATATGAAGTAAGCTATAACGGCGTTTCCGTCTGGATTGATCAATTGCATGACGACGAAAAAACAGCTACTGTGCATTTAAGACGTTCATTAGAAGAACGCTCAGAAGTGTCTATCGCTGAATTAAAAGAAGAGTATTTAGTGCATTAAGTACAAAAGTATGAAAGCGCCTACTAATCCCCGAAACGCGCTAGAGAATTGAAGCGTCGCGAGGGGATAGCGCTTTCGCCTAAACATAAAAGCTCTTTCCCACTATTTTTTATCCACTATGAAAAATTTCATCATTCCTTAAATCATTACATATCCTCACTGGATTAGTATCCGTGGCATTTTTGTATTCATACATTTACTAGCTTCAGAAGTTGCTTCTTTCCTTCCCTGTTTTTTTACCTTATTTGCATTTTCCAACATGGTTAGCATAGTTTCTTTAAAGCATACAGTGGCTAATCCTATTACCTAAGTTCATAAAATACAAAATTCCCTCATATACTATGAAAGTTTTAATAACAGAGGAGGCTCAACATGGATGTATATGTAAGACCTGGGGATTCCCTTTGGCATTACACCCAATTATTCCGAATTCCTCTACAACTCATTATTGATTCCAACCGAAACATTAACCCTCAATCACTGTCAGTCGGTCAACGTATTCAAATTCCTGGATATGTCGCCCAAAGCTATCAAATACGGCGTGGAGACAGCTTATGGTCTATTGCGATGAGCCGAAATCTTCCTCTTGATACCCTTTTTCTTGTCAACCCTACGATTAATCCAAACCAACTGCAAATTGGGCAAACAATTAAAGTGCCACTTCGCATTACATGGCGACTGGTCAATGGAAAGCAAAATTATACTTATGAAACTATGATGAATGATATAAGACGGCTCCAATCCGTTTACCCATTTCTACAGGTGGATTCCATTGGCAATTCTGTGTTAGATCGAGAGTTACCTGAAGTTTTAATCGGTACTGGGAATAAACGCGTTCATTATAACGGCTCATTTCATGCAAACGAATGGATTACAACACCTACTATCATGACTTTTCTAAATGATTATGTACTTTCCCTGACGAATCAAATGACCATTCGGGGCATCATTACTTCTTCTTTATATGAGCAAACGACCTTATCCATTGTTCCGATGGTCAATCCAGATGGCGTCAATCTCGTTCTGAATGGACCACCCGAAGAAGAGCCTTACAGAAGTAATGTCCTCGACTGGAACAATAATAGCCTAGACTTTTCAGGGTGGAAAGCCAATATAAATGGCGTCGATTTAAATGATCAGTTTCCGGCAGAATGGGAAAAAGAGCGAGACCGCAATCCGAAAACACCAGGTCCTCGCGATTATGGCGGAGAAAGTCCTTTGTCCCAGCCAGAATCGATTGCGATGGCTGACTTAACAAAAAAGCGAGACTTTGCAAGAGTACTCGCTTTCCATACACAAGGTGAGGTGATTTATTGGGGATTCCAAAACCTCGAACCACCAGAAAATAAAGTGCTAGCCAATGCATTTGGTAGAGTAAGCGGGTATACGCCTGTTAAGACAGTCGATAGCTATGCAGGGTATAAAGATTGGTTTATCCAAGACTGGCGAAGATCTGGCTTTACAGTTGAGCTTGGTAGAGGGATCAATCCACTGCCACTCGCACAATTCGATGAGATTTATGAAGAAGCACTAGGTATTTTTCTAGCAGCACTCTATTTATAAATGCCAAATAGCACATCAGCCTAACGATGTTGATGTGCTTTTAGCTATGCGTAGTATGCCCGTCTATAATTTTCCCATATTTCCCACCGCCACCATGTACAATCGATAACTCCCCTTTTCGCGCTCGCTCAATAAGACTAGCTAACTTTTCGGGTACAACCTCTTCTAATTGTGCCTTGGTGATATCGTGTAAAATGGCCATTTCCGTACTGAAAGCCTGCAATAAGCGATCCAATGTTTTCGGCCCTAAACCAGGGATAAAATCTAACGGCACTTGATGAATATAGGGTGGTCTTGAAATGGCATCTACATACGGATCAGACAACTGTTCGATGCGAGTGGAGACACCCGTAATCATTGTTTCATTACCACATTGAGGGCATTTGTCTATCCCTGCTAGCTGCTCACCACATTTCGCACAGACGGTTTGATAATATTTACCGAGTAGCGGATTTAAACCATAATTCGCACCAATGGCTCGTCCCTCTTCCTGTCGCAATGCCTTTTTTAGTTCTTCGAAGTTTGCTTCTTTAAGCTGTAGTTTTTGATATTCCCGTGCCATTTTCTCAAGTGAGTGTGCATCAGAATTTGTTAAAAACGGATACGCTTGTAGCTCCTTTATTTTGCTTACCATATATGTGTCCGAGCTCAGTCCAAGCTCAATAGCATCGATGTAAGTTGGATCGAATACTTCCGTTAAACTGCGCTGAACCCCTTTGCCGTAAAGACTTTTAAATGGGGTAAATACATGTGCAGGGACAAACAACCCTTCATGTTCATACACTTGCTTTTGCAGTGCTCTCCCTTCTACATATATACGCTGGGAGCTTAATGTGCTATTTTTGACATGCTTGTCCATCCACTGTGAAAAAGATTTCATCTTCTCCACTGTTGGAAAATATGCTAAGACATGAATGGGTCCATGACAATATTGATCATATACTTCCATTTCCGAACCCATAATTAATGTCGTGTTCTGAAAACGTAGCCCTCCATCAGCTAATTCAATCATGTCTCCTCGTTGTATGAATGCTTCTATTTCCAACAACACTTCTGGAGAATGACAGTCAATAATCCCGATCATATCAAGCCCTTTTCGATTACTTGCGATTTCTAAAATGTTTTGTAATGTGAGCGTTTTGCTACCCGTGATTTTCACAGGTTTTCCGCTTGCCGTACGCCCAATATGAATATGTAAATCTGCATAAATAGCCTTCATCCCGACCACTCCTTGCCATTAGCATTGGATTTGTTGCTTATTTTATACATCTTGTGTTTTTACGAAGCTCTTTCTTACTAGAAACCTATAAACAAACATTACTTTTATCTCTATATCACGCATTTCTCATTAGTCATTCTGAATTATATACGACTCTCCAACAATCTCTTCATAAAAATTGAAATATTTCGTACAGATATTGATAAAACTTGTATTTTTCTATTTCCTGACATAATTAAAACATTGTTGATTGACTTAACGTACATTACACTAAAGCTTATAATTCAATAAATTACAGGGGGATGCCAATGAAGAAGCTTTTCAAACCAGGGATTTTTGTCTTAGACAAACTATCTTTCAGTAAAAAATTTATGCTACTATTTGCCGTAGTCGTATTAACGCTTAGTTACTTATTATTAGATCTTGTCCAACAAACGAATAAGCAAATTGACACAATCGAAAAAGAGTTATCAGGGGTCGATTTAATTGAAGATGTTTATCCCGTTTTAAAATTCACACAACAACACCGCGGCCTGACTGTAAACTTAATTAGTGGTGATGCAACGGCCGCATCTAGAAGAGAAGCTGCAGGTAAAAATGTCAACGACTCATTTGATACACTCGTAGAAAATGCAAAACAATATCCGTCTTATTCGGAAATTCAAGCAAACATTAACACTATCAATGACAATTGGAAGCAGGTCCAATCTGTTTCAGCTAATGGAACTGTAGCAGAGGCCATTTCATTACATAGTAATTTAATTATCGAAATATTAGATTTAATCCAGTTAATCGCAGAAGATACGAAGCTTTCACTAGAATCAGATCCAACAAAACATCACCTAAACCGTTTATTAACGGAAACATTACCTCCGATTACGGAAAATATGGGGAAAGCACGTGCAACAGGTGTCGGTGTTGCCACTAAAAAAGAATTATCAGACGATAACCGTTACCAGTTATTATTTTTAATGCAAACGATGCAAAGCTATGTAGACGCATCCTTCAATAATTATGAAAAGATTTTTAAAACAGATCCATCTTTAAAAAACCGTTTAGAAATACAAGCAAAACAATCATTAAAAAGCACAGAAGATATTTTAGCAGTTATTAATACAGAGTTATTGAATGCACAAACGATTACAATCGTACCTGCCGATTATTTCAATGCAACGACTGCTGCGATTGATTCGATTTTCGAGTTAATCGATTTCCAAAAGAATGAGTTACAAGACCGTTTAGAAAATGACTTAGCTTCCTATGAATCTAAGCGTGCTATCACATTAGTTGTGATTATCGTCATTGTATTCATTTTATTGTACGCTTTGCTTTCATTCTATTTCAGTATTCAAACACAAGTGAAATCTATTCAGCATGTTGCTAAACAACTAGCTACTGGTAATTTAACTGAGCGTATCACAATCACGTCGAAAGATGAATTTGCATCGATTTCAACATCATTAAATGAAATGATTGAAGCCATTAAAGAGGTTATTACAAATAGTAAAATAACCGCTGATTCTGTTGATTCTTCAAGTAAAGATTTGTTTGCCGTTACAGAGGAAACAACAAAGGCGACGAATCATATTTCTCAATCAGTGGAAAAAGTATCAGAAATTATTGAAGAGCAGCTGACACAAGCGAAAAGAAATGTAAAATTAATGGATGATGCAGCTCAGCAGTTAGACATGATTGCAAAAGCACATATTCATGTGTTAGATGCTTCAGATGCTACATTACGCGAAGTAGAGGATGGCAATCAAAACTTCGATAACTTAACAAAGCAGATGAATATTATTACACAATCCGTCACTGCTACTTCAGAAGTTATCGACCAACTAAACGAGCGTTCAAAAGAAATTGGTACCATTCTAGATGCCATCGTAGCCATCGCAGAGCAAACAAACTTATTAAGCTTAAATGCGGCTATTGAAGCTGCACGCGCTGGTGAACATGGAAAAGGTTTTGCCGTTGTAGCGGATGAGGTGCGCAAATTAGCAGATGAATCTTCTCGTTTTACAGAGCAAATTCGTCGCATTGTTCACGGCATTCAGCAAGATACAATGCATTCTGTAACCGCTATGCAAAATGTATCAAATGAAACAGTAGCTGGCACAAATTTAATTCATACAACAAAAGATTCTTTAACACGCATTTTTGAACAAACAAAAGGCGTATCAAATGAAGTTCATTCCGTTATCCAATCGGTTGAAACGGTAGCAAATGAAATGAAGCTATTAGATGATTCGATTCATTTAGAAGCTGACCAAGCATCTGTATCAGAGGACAATATTCAAATGATTGTAGCCGCGACAGAACAGCAACTTGCCTCAATGGAGGAAGTAACTGCTTCGGCTCAAGTACTCAGTGATAAAGCACTCCAATTAAAAGAAACAATGGGCAATTTCAAAACAGAGTAAGGATTATTCACTAACAGTTTTACGATTCTCTTAAATACTCAGCATTTTTAATGTTGTAATGACGACAGTAAAGGGGGGTGTCCAGAAAGTTTTTACTTTCTGGACACCCCCCTCATAGCTTTTTTATTTATTCCTCACTCTGTACTCTATTAATAGACGGTCACATGGCGGACATTCTCACTCACTGTATATAAATCCGTTATATCTGTAGCCCGTTCTGAAATGACACGTAACCAATCCACTTTTTCGGATGAAGTATTTGAAAGAGTAATCGGCATATGATCTAAACGTTTGATCGTCCAATCCAGCTTATACTGATAGGCACGATTGTCCTGAGCGCCTGTTGTAACAAGCGGTGCTGTCCGAACGCTCACATTCGCTGTCGATGTAAAGCCAAGTCGATATTTCTTGTAATCCTTACCGCCAAGTGCTTGATCTGCACGATACATATGACCTGCTATTTTAGATCCCCAATATGGATCTGAGGCATAACGAACATTCATGCCAATCATCTTATTGCCAAGTGCAACTCCATTGTAACGCCAGTCACCCATATTAAGTGGGTCTAAATAGTACTGATTTAAACTTTCCACTAGTGCCTGAACATTTTTTTCAATCGATGGAAAATACTTCGATGACGTCTTATCCACGTTCGTTGAGCAAGCACTATTAGTATCAGTTACTTTTAAGCCAAACAGATTATTATAGTTTTGCGCATGACAGCTCATACCATAATTACTCTCATGTATAGCAGTTGACAGAATAAGTAACGCATTAATACGATACTGTTTTTCCATCTCCTTCAACAAAGCACCCATGTTTTGCAACGGACTTTTCGTTGTCGCATTAGCGTAAAGCTTATTCCCTGACTGTTCTCTAGCTTGTAATTCTTTAGCAATAAAAGCATTCAATTGCTCTGCGCTATAGCTTGTTGGGACACGTGGTGATATATATTGAAAATAAGCATAGCTTTCACCGACCACTTGTCCATTCGCATCCACAAAATTCGCGCCGTCTGTACTGTAATACTTTACATTACGCTGTAAAAATGCAGGCTTGTCTCCTATTAAGTAACTGCTATCATACGTACCAGCATGATGATGATAAATACGGTGCCATAAGCCTTTATCATCTGCACTATAATAAGACTGTCCTTTTGCTGCAGCTGTAGGAATGAGCGTGACATCTTCATGCTTCACATACATATCTTGACCAGCTACATGGACTTTCACATAGTCTGCTGTAGCATCAACATACAGTAACTCCGTATCAGCAGCAACACCTGCGTATTGAAAACCCGCTGTAAATGTAGCTTGCTTATAAATCAGTGTTACTTTTTTAGGACTTGTCGCAACAAATCCAGCTGGTATTTTGACGTATTTATTATTGTAAACAATGGCTTGCTGTTTTTGTAAGTGACCATTTGCTTCTTCAAAAGATGCATAAGTGGCAATCGGTGAATACGTTCCATCTGCTTGAATATCAACCACTGCATAGCCTTCAGCAATTGTAAACGGTTTGATAACCGATTTGTTTAACCGTTTATTGGACTTTTGGCTTTTCACTGAATCCGTAATATGTAACGTATAGCTTTCCCCAGGTACATAGCCTTGTGCAGGTGCTTGTACAAGTACAACATTTCCTTTCACGGAAAGAGACGTATCTTGTTTTCTATTATTTTTATCTAGTACATAAATAGAATCCTTTGAAATACTAGATTCTAGCACTGACTCATTAAATGTAATCGTCCATGTTTTATCACTCGACACCTTCGTATCTACATGGCTGAAATCAGCAGCATGAGCAATCATGAGCGGTGCGAAAATAAAAAATAACATCCCTATCACTACTTGTATCGATCGTTTGAAACATATTTGCAAACTATTCATCCTAGTAACCCCATTTCCAAATAGATTCTCTTATCTTTCTATGACTGTATAATAGGTTACCATGTCTTCGTTGTTGATACAAATAATGTAAAATAATTTAATTTATTGTTACCCGACGGAATACTTCCACTTCAAGGAATGAGAAGGGGGGAGCCCAATGAGTAAGTAGGAGATAAATGTCGGTTGACGATAGCCAAAACTTTCACGAAAAAAGAACATACGTACTATACTTAACTTGTACAGATGGCTCTTTGAAAAACGTTTCTTACGTTATTTCCTCCGCAATATTTTCATCTGCTGCTAATGATTTCATATATAAATACACATCATGAAAATACGCTTGATAGATTTCCTCAAAGTCCATATCTTTGCCCCCTTCCCTTATATAACTATTGAACTTGTATTTCGTTACAAAAAAATTTCAAGATACTAAAACAGCATTGATAACTCAAGTAAATAATATATAAGAAAGTCAGTTTGTTAAAATTGTAAATATTTGTATAACACATTGATATTTTTACTAATTTTGTTACAATACCTATGATTATAGTTACAAAATGAAGTAAATATAATCAAAGCTAAGGATGCAGAACTATATAATCAAACGCACACAATAAAAAATTTGTTGTACTTGTAGTAAATAATTGTAACCATTTTTAATAACAAAAAAGGAACCTATTCTTAATTAATACTTATAAGAAGAAACAAATCAACAAACTGTTAATTAACAATTTTGAACAACCACCAAATATAAATTATAAGAAATGAGTGTGCGAATTGAAGCAACAATTTAATTTCAAAAGTATGAAAACGAAAATATTATTTGGGTTTTCATTCATTATTTTAATTATCATTTTATTTGGAGTGTACAATTATTCTGCAATCCAAAAGAATAATGAAACAGCTAAAAATATTGTAGAGCAAGAGCTGCCATTATTAATTGCTAACGAGCAACTCGCTAGAACAATGGCCAATCGGATAGCAACAGCCCGTGGTTATGTGTTATATGGTGGCGACTATAAAGAGCGATTTAACGATTACACAGAAGAAGGTAAACATAATGAAGCAATTGTTAGAGAGATTGGGGCTTCTGAGGAATTTAACCATCTGATTAAACAGACTATTGAGTGGCGAACGTTTGTAACAAAAGAAGTATTCAAAGAGTATGACAAAGGAAATAAAGAGTTAGCCCGACAAAACCTAGCAGAAAAAGATGCAGATGCACGTAAAATCATGACCAGATATGAAGAGTTGGCACGTAAAAGTCGCGATTCGATTAATGAGGCAGAGCGCCAAATTATAGCAGATGGACAAAAAACACTACTTATAACCACCATCGTAACTATTTCAGTGATAGTGGTTAGTTTAGCTGCCGCACTAATTACTTCTACGATCATTGCAACACCCATTATAAAAGTGATGGAACGCATGAAGTTAATGGCGAGTGGGGATATCAGCAAAGAACCATTAGCAACAAAATCACAAGACGAGGTAGGTCAGCTTGTCATGGCAACAAACGAAATGAGTAGTAATATTCGTGCATTACTAAGTGAAATAAATACCGTCTCTGGATCCATCACAAGTCAAAGTGAAGAGTTAGCCCAATCAGCCAATGAAGTGAACGCTGGTTCTCAACAAATTGCTACTACTATGCACGAATTGGCCGCTGGTACAGAAGCAGAAGCCAAAAATGCAAGCGAACTGGCCTCCATTATGGGATCATTTTCAACTACCGTTCAAGATGCTCATACAAATGGGGAGCAAATTCAAAAAGCCGCCATTGAAGTGTTACAAATGACTAGTGAAGGTACCCGTTTAATGGACTCCTCTAACAAGCAGATGGTTAAGATCGATGAAATTGTACATAATGCAGTTCAAAAAGTGCAGGAGTTAGATAGCAAGTCTCAAGAAATATCAAAATTGGTTTCTGTTATTCAGGACATTGCTGACCAAACGAATCTCCTCGCATTAAATGCAGCAATTGAAGCTGCAAGAGCTGGTGAACATGGTCGAGGTTTTGCCATTGTTGCAGATGAAGTTAAAAAGCTTGCTGAGCAAGTTTCTACATCTATTGTAGACATTACTGACATTATCGCCGGCATACAAAATGAATCCAGTGTAGTAACAACATCCTTACAAAATGGCTATACGGAAGTTCAACAAGGAACAAGTCAAATTCAAACGACTCAAGAAACTTTTACTCGAATAAGCGCATCTGTAACAGATATGACGAACAGCATCAAAATAGTAGCTGAAAACTTAGCTAGCATAGCATCAGATAGTAAAATCATGAATGGTTCTATCTCAGAAATCGCAGCTATTTCGGAAGAATCCGCTGCAGGAGTCGAACAAACTTCCGCCTCATCTCAGCAAATAAACAGTTCCATGGAAGAAGTAGCTAATAATTCAGACGAACTTGCAAAATTAGCTGAAAAACTAAATGGATTAGTTCATCAATTTAAACTTTAAATGCATACTAAAATAGCAATAAACAGGTATGCATAAAATCATTTTTTATGATTAACACCGAAAAACAAATGAACTGCCCCACCATTGTTAGATACATCTATCAATGGGTGGGGCAGTTTCTTATTGTTAAATATAATTTATAACAATAATTAATTATTGTTTATACATTCAAAAATTTGGCATTATAGCTTTCTTACCACCATAATAGAATTCACTTCTTAAACATCAAAATAAATGCCTAATGTATTCCGTTCATTTTGATTAAAAAAATGCATTTACTTATGATAGGGTTCTCAGTAACTGAGGGGGGGCATAAATTTGATAAATATAAGCTTTTATTGAATTACTTTAACAGTTTTTTGTCCAACAACTAGTACTCCATTTACGTAACCTCTAAACTCAAGTGTTACTTGCGATTGATTCCACGTAAAATGAGAACGTTCGAACTTAAACTGTCCAAGTCCTGCTTGATTATAGTATCCATTATTGCTATTTAAAGCTTTTACACCATTAACAGTTGCAGTATTCAAGTCGAAGCCTTTTGTACTGAACCCTTCTGGTAGAATAACACGTACTGTGAATATCCCTTTATTTCCTTTAATAACTTCTGGCGTTACCTCCACCGTAGCTGGAATATAAACAGTAAATTGTTTTGTAATAGTCATGCTATTTCCAGCAGCGTCTGTTACTGTAACAGTTACGTTATACACGCCATGCTCATCAAATTTTATAGATTCTCCATTTGCTACAACTGTTGTTTTTAAACTTGGCGAAGTAATAACCATTTCTTCTGAAACAACACCTGAAAGACTGTCATTTGCTGAATATACTAATTGTACTGAATCACCCAAACTGTACTCTTTGTTTACATCCATTGAAACGTTTGGTGCTGTTTTATCGATTTTCACTTCAATAGTATTTGAATCCTCCACATTACCTACTAAATCAACAGAATAAAATTGAATTGTATGAATTCCTTCTTTTCGGACTGTGAAAGTATTTCCTTCTATAAAAGCAGATCCATTAAGTGAATAAAACGTTTTTGCAATGCCACTTTCAGCATCTTGTGCTTGTAATTTTACAACTACATCTTCGTTTGTCCATTCTTTTGGAGCTATCGCAGTTGTAGTAGGTGCAATTACATCTGCTTTTAATTCAATCGTTTGAACTTCCTCTTTGTTTCCAGCAACATCTACTGAATAAAAGCTAACTTTATAAGAAGGTTTACTTCCATCTACTTTAATTGTTGTACCTTCCACATATGCTGCTCCATCAATTGAGTAATACGTTTTAAATACTCCACTTAATGCGTCTGTTGCAAATAAGTTAATAACTGTATTGGCAGTAAACCACTTTGGAATATCACTAGTTTTTGTAGTTGGCGCTTCCGTATCAATTTTCACAAGTTCAGTTTTCTCTGTTTCTTTATTACCTACTTTATCTACAGAATAGAAAGTAATTTTATGAATTCCCTGCTCTGACACCGTAAGCGATGTTCCAGATACAAACGCATCATCGTTTAATGAATAATACGTATTGGCTACACCTGTTTCGTCATCTGTTGCAGATAATGTAACTTCGACAGGACTTACATTTGTCCACTCAGCTGGTACATTCGCTGTCGTAATAGGGGCCGTTGCATCAACAATCAATTTCGCTAACACCACATTTGACGGTGTTGATTCACCAAATGAGTTACTATATGATGTTACATAATATTCGTGATCTGCATATGTTAAATCTGAAATTGTGTAAGACAGGTTATTAATCTTTTCTGCAATTAGCACTGGTTCCCCATTCACAAGTTCATATACATTATAACCATTTGCATACGTTACAAAGTTCCATATAATTCGAGCACTCGTCTCACTTAGTAATTTAATGCTTGCTACTGGAGGCTCCATTTCTGGAAATATAATATTCACTGCCAATTGGCTAGAAGGAGCTGATTCACCGAAACGAGTACTAAACGCAACAATTTCATAATAATGGGTTGCCTCTGAAAGATTAAAAAGTTTTGTAGTTAAAGCTGTTCCTTTGTATACTAGTTGACGATCTGATCCCGTTACTTTATATACAAGGTATTCATTTGCCCAATTAACAGCTTGCCATGATAACGTAATGTTGTTACCGTTAAAAATTGTGCTCGCCATGACTGGGGCTTGTACTTCCGGCCAAATCATTTCAAAGTTAATGTTACTTCCTTCTGCTGATTCACCGAAACGTGGACTAACAGCATGAACTACAAATTCATATTGTCCTTCTTCCATTTTAGGGAATGACGCTGAAGTAGTTGTTACTGTATTCTTTAATACCTTTTGTCCATTAACAATTTGATACACTTTATAGCTCGTTGCATACGTTACAGCGTTCCATTTTAAAACAATGTCATTTACATTCGTTGCCGTTTTCGTTAAATTGCTAGGCGCTTGTACTTCTGGCCAAATCATTTCGAATTCAATGTTACTTCCTTCTGCTGATTCACCGAAACGTGGACTAACAGCATGAACTACAAATTCATATTGTCCTTCTTCCATTTTAGGGAATGATGCTGAAGTAGTTGCTACTGTATTCTTTAATACTTTTTGTCCATCAATGATTTGATACACTTTATAGCTCGTTGCATACGTTACAGCGTTCCATTTTAAAACAATGTCATTCACATTTGTAGCTGTTTTCGTTAAATTGCTTGGCGCTTGCACTTCTGGGAAAGTTAAAGTAAATTTTACTTTGCTTCCTTCTGCCGATTCACCGTAACGAGAATTGTACGAATGAATTTCAAACACATACTCGCCCTCTGGCTGATTAGCATACGTTACGCTTGTAGTAGTTAATGTACTTTTTAATACTTTTTGTCCATCAATAATTTGATATACTTTATAGTTTGTCCCGAAAGAAACTGTCTCCCAAGTTAACTTGATGTCATTTCCATTTACAAAACTGTACGTTGCATTACCTGGTGCAGCCATTTGTACTTCACTCATATTAACAGATATTTCATTACCTTCTGTTGACTCACCAAAGCGAGGGCTTACAGAATGAACAATATACACATGCTCCCCGAATGATACATTAGCCAATGTAGTTGATAAAGTAGTTACTGTATTTTTCAATACTTTTTGTCCATCAATAAGTTCATACACCTTATAACTTGTTGCATATTGCACTGCTCCCCAAGTTAAAACAACGTCATTTCCATTCTGAATTTTGAATATTAAAGAACTTGGTGCAGCCATATTTGGAAACTGTAAAGGAACTGTAATTTCAGCTGTATTTGATGACTCTCCAAATAGTGACGTGAAAGATGTTACAACATAGTTGTGAGCCCCTTCTGATTGGTTCGTATAAGTTACAGTCGTTCCTGTTAACGTGCTCTTTAAAATTCTTTGACCATCGACAATTTCGTAAACTTTATAGTTCGATGCACCTGTAACAGCTGTCCACGTCAACTTAATGTCATTTCCATTAAGAATTGTATACGCTAAATTTGTTGGTGCAGGTAAATCTACTTCATTTAATGTTAAAGAAGCTTTACTACCTTCTACTGATTCTCCAAAACGGTTACTTACAGAATGTATTTCATAGGTATATTCACCTGGTGCCATCTTTGTATAGTTAATAGTCGTTCCAGTAACAGTATTTTTCAAAACCTTTTTTCCATCAATTATTTGATACACTTTATAGCTTGTCGCGTTTTCTACAGCATCCCAATTTAAAGTGAAGTCCGAAGTATTTTTAATAATATACGTTAAGTTTGCCGGCGGACTCATTTGAGGAAATTCAATTTTGAAAGAAATTTTCGCACTTTCCGCTGACTCTCCAAAACGGCTAGAAAAAGCGTAAATTTCATAGTTGTAATCACCTGCTGGCAAATACGTGTACGTTGCACTTGTATTAGTTACTGTACTTTTTAATACTTTTTGTCCATTAATAATTTGATATACTTTATAGCTTGTTGCATTTGTAACAGTATCCCATTTTAATGTAATATCATTAATGTTAGCTGCTGTATATGTCGGATTCGTTGGTGCTGCCATTACAACAGGCTCTAGCGTTACAGAAATTGAAATCCCTTCTGCCGACTCACCAAAACGACTACTTACAGAATAAATTTCGTACGCATAGTCCCCCGATGAAGAGTTTGCATATGTAACACTTGTTGTCGTTACTGTACTCTTTAATACTTTTTGTCCATTAATAATTTGATACACTTTATAGCTTGTCGCATTTGTAGCAGCGTCCCATTTTAAAACAATGTCATTTCCGTTCGCAATTGTATACGTAACATTGCTTGGCGGTGTCATCACAACTTCTTCGATAATTACATTTACTCGGCTACCTTCTATCGACTCACCGAAACGACTACTTACAGAATGAACTTCATATACGGACTCCCCACTAGGAATATTCGTATAAGTTGCACTCGTCCCTGTTACTGTACTCTTTAATATTTTTTGACCATCGATAATTTGATATACTTTATAGCTTGTCGCATTTGCAGCAGCGTTCCATTTTAACGTAACATCATTAAGATTTGCAATTGTATATGTTACGTTTGATGGGGGAAGCATCGTTACCGATTCTACAGTTACCGTTATTTGACTTCCTTCTGCTGATTCCCCAAAGCGGCTACTTACAGAATAAACTTCATATACGGATTCCCCACCAGGGATATTCGTATAAGTTACACTCGTCCCTGTTACTGTACTCTTTAATATTTTTTGACCATCGATAATTTGATATACTTTATAGCTTGTCGCATTTGCAGCAACGTTCCATTTTAACGTAACATCATTAAGATTTGCAATTGTATATGTTACGTTTGATGGGGGAAGCATCGTTACCGATTCTACAGTTACCGTTATTTGACTTCCTTCTGCTGATTCCCCAAAGCGGCTACTTACAGAATAAACTTCATATACGGATTCCCCACCAGGGATATTCATATAAGTTACACTCGTCCCTGTTACTGTACTCTTTAATATTTTTTGACCATCAATAATTTGATATACTTTATAGCTTGTCGCATTTGCAGCAGCGTTCCATTTTAACGTAACATCATTAAGATTTGCAATTGTATGCGTTACGTTTGATGGAGGAAGCATTGTTAGTGATCCTATAGTCACCGTTATTTGACTTCCTTCTGCCGATTCTCCAAAACGGCTACTTACAGAATGAACTTCATATACGGATTCCCCACTTGGAGTGTTCGTATAGGTAACACTCAATCCTGTTACTGTACTCTTTAATATTTTTTGACCATCAACAATTTGATATACGTTATAACCTGTTGCATTTGTAGAAGCAGACCATTTTAACGTTATGTCATTGACATTTGCAATTGTATACGTCAAATTCGTTGGTGCTACCATTTCTGGATGAACACTTGTTGCGCTTACAGTATTAGAAATTGGCGACTCTCCATATTTAGAGTTAAATGACGAAACCGCGTACGTGAAGTCTCCTTCTGGAGCATTTGAAATCGTATACGTTTTACCTTTTACTGTAGTAACTAAAGTGTTCTCACCATTTAGTCCAATTTGGTACACTTTATACTCTTCCGCATACTGAGAAGTCGTCCAGCTCAAGTTAATGTCATTTACGTTTTGTAAAGTGTACGTAAGTGTTGGTGCTGCCATCGTTGGATAAACGACATTCACTGTGATAGGTTCACCAGGACCAGACTCTCCATTAGCACTTAATGTTGAAACAACATATGTGTAAGATCCTTCTGGAAGGTCATTAATCGTGTAATTGTTCGTAGTAACTGTACCATGTGATATTAATTGACCTTCTGTAATTTCATATATTTTATAGCCAGTGGCACTGACTACCGAACTCCAAGTAAGCTTCACATCATCTGCTGTGATATGTTGGTAAGCAAGGTTACTTGGCGGCAGAATGCTATTATCTGTTGCTCCCAAAACATTTTTCATTGGAAACAAGAATATTTGCAAAATTAACACAAATGCTATTAATACCGAAATTTTACTTGATACACTTTTACCCATGTTCTTTACCCTACCTTTCAGTAGTGAATTAGGAAAAACGCGCATAAAAATAAGCCTCTTAACAAGGCTCAAATAAAAGGACTCTGAATCCTTGCGGTAACCGGCTGCCATCCACATAGCGTGGTCCAGGCCCTTGGCTTTGCGTCTCACGATTTCTCGTGGTTTGCCTTTTTCACTTGGTTATTTTATATGTTACAAGGCTATCATAATACCAAATCCACATACACGAAACTACCTTTATACCTATCTATATCTATTTTTCCCTATCTCTATCTATCTTTAATTTACTCTAATATAGTTTAATGGTCATACATAAATATTGATAAATTCCTAATACAACAATTGGTTGAAGCTGCAATGAGTATTTAGATACGCTTTATGATTTAAATACGGAACTTTATAATGTAATTTAAGTTACTCTAAAAAATTATTTAATTTCATAGGGAAAAATGGAAAAATTCCCGAAGATCCTCAAACAATTCAACTCCAATTAGCAAATAAAGCACCTAATTAAAATAAAAAACTGTACCTTGTTATAATCACTTAAATTATAACGAGGTACAGTTCATATATTGTAAAAACTTCATTTACTTATGGTAAGGTTCCCCCTTAATAATCCTAAAACTCCGATAAATCTGTTCGACCAACACAAGCTTCATTAGTTGGTGGGGGAGGGTCATTTTGCCAAAGCATAGTTTTTCGTCAGCGCGTTTTAATACATCGTCATGTAGACCGAGTGAGCCACCGATGATGAAGGCGACTTTGCTTTTGCCGTATGTCATAAGTGCATCGAGATCGGCTGCCATTTGTTCGCTCGTTTTCATTTTGCCATCTAACGCAAGTGCGATGACATATGTACCGTCATTGACTTTTGCTAGAATACGCTCGCCTTCCTTTTTCTTTACCTGCTCCATCTCTGCATCTGATAATTGCTCGGGTGCCTTCTCGTCTGGCACTTCTACAAAATCGAGTTTCGCATAGCTAGAAAGACGTTTCGCATATTCATCAATTCCCATTTTTAAATACTTCTCTTTTAATTTTCCAACTGATATGATGGTAATATTCACAACTTATCCACCTTTACATTTCATTTACAAACACGTTATCCACAAAAGTTATCCACATATCCACAGACATTTTCTATATATTGTGTAAAGTTATTTACTTGATACAATATATGTTGCATGCTCTTCACAGTAAGCACATTTTGTGGATAACTTTTCCGCATCTAATATTTTTTCCATAATTGGAAAGTCTTCGGTCTCTGCTACGAACATGTCTAACGCATGATCTATATGGGTTTCACAGCTATATTTTTTCATTATTTTCTTCCTCCAATAGTTTGAAATTTCCACAAACTTATTCACAATTTTCTCGGAATTATCCACAACCATTGTAACAAACAAAAAACAAGTAGGAAAGAAAAGCCTTTCTTTCACTACTTGCTGTGAAAAGTTTTATTCAGTTATCCACAGTTATGTCGTACTTTCTTTTAATACTAAGTTTAATTCAACTACTTTTCCTGCGCGATATACTTTGACACTTAATGTATCGCCAATGTTTGTTTTTGTATATAAGTGCTGGCGAAGATCGATGCTGTTCTCAATTGGTTGACCGTCCATTTCAAAAATGACATCATATTGTTTCATCCCCGCTTGATCGGCTGCAGAGCCTTCTACCACTTCAGCGACAACTACACCTGTTGTAATCCCTTCAGGTAATTGTAATGTTTGCGCTTGATAAAATGCTGGCACATCGGTTAAATCCATTAATGAAATACCCATTGCTGGACGTTTTACCTGACCGTTCGTTTCAAGCTGCTGAATGACTGGGATAACGGTATTAATTGGAATAGCAAATCCTAAACCTTCAACCGATTCTGCTGCAATTTTCATGGAGTTAATACCGATTAAATCACCGTTAATATTCACTAAGGCACCACCTGAGTTACCCCCGTTAATGGCTGCATCTGTCTGCAGTACTTCAGATTGCCAGTCTTCTGTACCATCGCCATTTAAGTCCACTGGTACTGCGCGGTCTGTACCCGAAATAACCCCAACAGTTACCGAACCATAAAAATCTAAACCAAGCGGATTCCCGATAGCGATCACCGTTTCCCCTTGTTTTAATACATCGGAATCACCAAATTTTGCGACGGTTTTAATACCATCTGCTTTCACTTTAATGACCGCTAAATCGGTCCAAATGTCGCCTCCAACTAACGTTGCCTCTTTTTTCGAGCCATCTGCTAATGTAATTTCTAGCTTTTCTGCCTTTTCAATCACATGGTGGTTTGTCACGATAAAGGCTTCACCATTTTCGATTTTATAAATCACACCAGAACCTGTGCCTGCTTCTTGAAGTTCGCCTTCTTCTTGTTGATTTTGTTGTATACCGCCTTGGCCAAACCAAAAGCCACCTACATTATTTTGGACAATTTGATAGTTCGAAATACCGACAACCGCTTCGGATACTTTCTCAACGGCCGTTGTAATATCCGTTGTGACAACAGTAGCCGTTTGCTCTGTTCCTATTTGTTCCTTCGTTTCAGTCGTTGTTCCTGGTAATTGATTTGCCAGCGATGGCAGTAGTAACCACATGAGTAAAGCACCGATGACAATCCCTGATAAGCCGCTCATAAAATAGCCTGCTTTACTGCCATTCTTTCTTTTCATTGCCCGTTTATTTCGTTCCTCTTCTTCCCGCTTTAATCGTTCTTGTAGAGGTGTCAATTGTGTATCAGATTGTTCGTGATGATCATTCATCCTTGTTGTCCCCCTTTTTTATATTGTGTACTTATAAATTACACAAAAAACATTAAAATCACATGAAAATTTTTTAAAACTCCATTAAAAATGCCTTACGCGAAAATTGCGTAAGGCATTGGATTTATACTGTCACAAGCTTCGTCGGCTCGTCTGCATCTGTATCATGGAGATGTAAAAACTCCCCTTCAATAATACCGCATGACTGCAATGTTTGGGTTACGCTCATACGTGCCAACTCTTTCATATTGTTATCTTTACTTAAATGGGATAAATATATTTGCGTTGGCTTTTCAAACACCACTTCACTCATTGCCACTGCTGCATCCTCATTGGATACATGTCCCACATCGGACAAAATACGTCGTTTAATGCTCCACGGATAGCGCCCCATTTGTAGCATCCCTACATCATGATTGCTTTCAAATACGAAGGCATCTGCACCACGTATATGGCCTTTCATGCGATCACTCACATAGCCTGTGTCTGTCATCACGGCCAGCTTGCGGTCATTTTCATGAAAAACATAAAACATAGGATCTGCTGCATCATGTGAAACAGCAAATGATTGAATGGACAACGAGCCAAATGATTTTGTCGTTTCCATATCAAATTGGAAGCGTAAATCGGTTGGAATGTTCCCAATGAGCCCGTCCATCGCTTCCCATGTTTTAGCATTCGCAAACACTGGAATATTATACTTTCGTGCCACAACGCCAAGTCCTTTTATATGATCGCTATGTTCATGCGTCACAAGTAAGCCTGTTAGCTTTTTCATATCACGGTCAATTTTTGAAAAGAGCTCCTCCATCTTTTTACCGCTTAAGCCGACATCCACTAAAAAGGCATGCTCATCATTTTCTACATATACAGCATTACCTGTACTGCCACTAGCTAAAACACTAAATCGCATCATTGAAACTCCTTTATTCTTCTACTACCTCTTCTATATCTGGTTTAAATTCAATTACTTTCCCTTGAATTGCATTCACAAAATATTGTTCCTCTTCCCCTTCAGCTGTTCGTACACGTACTTCCCATGTAGGGGTAAATACTTGTGTTTGGGTTAACTGCATTAACGTGGAATAGCCTAATCTCATCGAGGCAATATGTGAATCGGTTTTCAATAAATTTTTTGTATACAACACGCGCAGTATTTGTAGCGGCGATAAAATTCCTTTTTGTTGCTCAATTACTTCTACTTTCTCAAACAACGATTGCTCATACATAAACACTTCGCCATTTGCATTCCAATGAATTTTAACATAACCGTTTTTACTGTATTTATTGTGGTATAAGATGTATTCATTAAAACGTTGAGAAAATGTGGCCGTGCGTAATTCTTCATTAATCTCCCATAGTTCAAATGAAGTCCCTTCGTATACATACTGTCTTACAAAATCCTTTAACGTAGTCGGCTGCTTTGTACTAATTAATTTAATGGGTTCTTTAAATGTGACGACTAATTCACTGTCACTACTAAGTTGATATTGTTGATTATTGTTCTTAGGAAGTTCATCTAACGAATAGGTTTTGACTTTAGCGGATATATACTGTGCTTTCTCGATATTATTCGGTAGCCCTGCATATGTAATCCCCTCTTCCTTTAATCGTTCTTCAATATCATTTTGTCCTAATGGTTGTACTTTTTGCGCTTCACTATACGCCTTTAAATATTGTGAATACAAAAATATATTTAAAATTAGAAAGACACCAATGAATATAGATTTTGTTTTATTCCAATCCATATTCATCACCTCCAGCCCATTCTGTCGTAAGGCGTGTCCAACTACTACCTGTTATGGCAAACCAGCTTGGTTCTAAAATATATAAATCCGAATTTTCGCCTTGCCTTAAATAATAGCCAATGACCAAATCATCTACTTTCGCTAGATCCAGCTCCGTATGTCGATTAATATGAGCCACAATATCATGACCAGAAGCGAGTTCCTTAATCGCTTTGACTGCTGTAATGTCTATATCCAGTGAATAAGATGGACGACGGTAACGGTAAATCCGTTGCTCTCCCCATGTGGTAGAAACACGCGTTAAGACATTCCCACTAAATACAGGATAACCTTGTAAAAATAGCTGATATTCTATGACATGCTTTTGCAAATTCATCGCTGCTAAACGATAGTCCCCAGTAAAACCACCATGCTCATTGACAAAACCAAATGTATCTTGTACTAAATCGTAAGGTTCAATGGCTGCAATGCTTTCTGCTGCCGGGTCTACATAGTTCATTACTTTTGTATCTGTATCGAGCGTTAACAGGGACATAATATCTGTGTACTTTTCCTGCGAACCCTCTACTGTTTTTAGTACGATGCTTGTGTCTTCAAATAATACTTCTTTTAATAAATCGGAAGAAAAATTATTAACAAAGTACGTATACTGTATCACTTCTAATGGATCTACTACTGTATAGAGAGACAGTTGATGTTCACGAGTCAATTCTCTGTATGGTAAGTAATTTTTAGGTTGCCCAACGAATAACTTTTTAAATTCCTCTGTATTCGTGATCGTTATATCTACACGATAAACCGTTTCATTGCTTGTGCTTACAAAGAATATTTGTACTTGCCGATTCTCCTCAACTGTATTCCAGTCAATCATGAGTCGATTAAATGTCGCATCGTGAAACTCCGTATCCTCTATCGGAATGATTTCTTGAAATGCTTGTATTGGTATATCAATCTGGAAAAACATTGTCATACGATTTTGGATACGTATCATTTCATTTGTTTTTTCATTCGATAAATTGGCATTCAGTAGCGTAAAGTTTTTAGCTTGCAACCCGTTGAAATGGTCCATAATCGTATCAATTGCAACTGTTGAACTTGTGCCATAAAAGCCTTCCTCTGTTGAGAAAAGCATACGATATGGCTTCATCACATCTGATAGGCTCTTTTTATCGCCCATTAAAGTATAATCCGTCTGCGGGACTTCCGTATACGGATATTCAGGTTTATAGCTCCACGTCATAAATGTCAGCATCAGACTCATGAGAACAAGAAAGAATAATATAAACGATTTAATCGGTTCTATATATTTCATTCCCAATCCCCCGCTTCGTCTAGTTCATACGGTAATGTGAAGAAAACCGTTGTTCCTATACCCTCTTCACTTTCTGCCCATATTTTTCCGCCGTGCGCTTCAATCATTTCACGCGCAATCGCTAAACCTAAACCTGTCCCACCCATCGAACGGGCACGCGCACGGTCTACTCGGTAAAAGCGATCAAAAATACGGCCAACATTTTCTTTGGGAATCCCCATACCATCATCGGAAATCATCACTTTTAACATATTGTCATGCACTGTAAATCCGAAGCGAATATTCCCACCGTCCGGCGAATATTTTAGTGCATTTGAAATAATATTATCGATGACTTGTGTTAATTTATCTGTATCTACTTCCACGAAATAGCTCGTCTCTGGCAATAAACGAATAAACTCTACATTTTGTGATTTTGACATTTCAAACCGTTCAATAATGCGTTCAAAGAATTTATTAAATTCTACAAATTCACAATCTAATTCATATTCTTGGCTATCCATTTTCGATAGCTGCAATAAATCATTGACTAAACGAATCATGCGCTCTGTTTCTGTCTGTGTAACATTTAAGAAGTGCGGCGCAATGTTTTCGTCTTGCCATGCACCATCTGCTAAAGCCTCTAAATAGCTGCGCATTGTTGTTAGTGGTGTACGAAGCTCATGCGATACGTTCGCTACAAATTCACGACGCTCCATATCGATTTTTTCTTGCTCTGTAATATCATGCAATACTGTAATCAGACCATTTACAAAACCTGTTTCCTTTTGAATCACCGAAAAGTTTGCACGTAAAATATACGGCACATCCGATGTACTAAAGTTCAAGTTCATAGGTTCTTTCATATAAATTAAATCTTCAAAACTATAATCTTGATCAATGCCTAGCACAGAAGCAATCGGACGATTTAGCGTCGTTTCACGTGTAACATGTAACATGCTCATTGCTGGATCATTAATTAAAATGATACGTCCCTTTCGATCGGTTGCAATCACACCATCTGTCATATTACTCAAAACGCTTGCCAATTTACGACGTTCCGCTTCTGTTGTCGATTGCGATTCTTGCAAACGATTCGTTAAATTATTAAACGCAATGGCCAGCTGTCCAATTTCATCTGTCCCATACACGCGCACTTTTCGTGAGAAATTTCCTTTTGACATCGCCTGTGCTTGGCGACGCATATCTGAAATCGGCCGTGTAATCGTGCGTGCTACTAAAATTCCTAAAATAATCGTAATGATGAGTGACATAGCTGTACCGGCTGCAAAAATACGGTTAATCTCATTCAATTGCACAAATATTTTTTCAATATCTGATTCAATATAAATAGCCCCAATGACTTCTCCATCCGGACCCACTGTATCTAAAATCGGTGTTGCTAATGCCCATACACGGTTACGATTTTCTGGATCAAGTGCAATCTTTTCACTAGGCGTTTGAGAAGAAATAGCGGTACGTATAATATCCTCATTTGATTTCTGTCCAACTAGCGATTGGTTATTTGAATCAGATGTGGCCAAAATACGGTTGCGATGATCGATGACACGAATTTCCTTTATATCTCCGGTTGAAAATTCTTGTAAAATAATCCCTAAACTCGTTTCCAGTGTAGCCATCGTCGTGTCATCACGTTCTTTTAAAATTTCTTCACGAATGCTGTATTGTACTAAATCAATGCGTTGTATTATAGATTGTTGGAAGCTATCCTTTAAATTTTGTTCTAATTCCCTCGAGAAATAAAGACCAATAATTTGGAGCGCAATAATAATTAATAAAATATAAATGAATACCAGCTTTACGTGAATCGATTTAAAGAAGCTTACTTTTTGCATGTAATTCTACTCCTGTTCAGGATTTCGTAAATAATACCCTACACCTCGTCTTGTGACAATCCATGTTGGATGACTTGGATTATCCTCAATTTTCTCACGCAGTCGGCGAATTGTAACGTCTACTGTACGTACATCACCAAAATAGTCATAACCCCATACGGTTTGTAATAAATGCTCGCGTGTCATTACTTGTCCAATATGTTTGGCCAAATAGTGTAGTAGTTCAAATTCTCGATGTGTTAATTCAATCGCTTCGCCACGCTTTAATACTAAATAAGCATCCGGCTGGATTGTTAAAGAGCCAATCGTAATATTATTCGATTCTTCTGTTGGTTCTTCTACTTGTGCTGTAACATTTAAACGACGCATATTCGCTTTCACACGTGCTATCAATTCACGTGTACTAAATGGTTTTGTGACGTAATCATCCGCCCCCATTTCAAGACCAAGTACTTTATCAATTTCAGAACCTTTAGCGGTTAACATAATAATGGGAAAATCGTATTTTTTACGCACTTCACGACATACTTCCATCCCATCTCGTTTCGGTAACATGATATCTAAAAGCATTAAATCAGGTTGCTGTTCTTCTATCTTGGCAAGGGCTTCTTCGCCATCATAAGCACAAATAACTGTATATCCTTCTTTAATTAAATTAAATTGTAAAATATCTGCGATTGGCTTCTCGTCATCAACAACTAAAATCGTTTTATTCATATATAAATCTCCCTTTCGCATTAGAAATAACTCTTCTATTTCTTACTCTAACACGCTTTTCTGTTCCATGCATCAAACACGTGCAAGTCATCTATTATTTCCCGAGAAATAGTAGTGTCTTAAATACAAAGAAGGGAGGCCAGAAAGTGATTACTTTCCGGCCCCCTACTCCTTGATCGATATTGCTCCTACGGTGGTCGCCCGAACTATCTTTTCAGATAGTTCTTCTTACTATAATTATTTTAATACAGATAGCGGATTAATGAGTGCTCCATTTTGCTGCACTTCAAAGTGTAAATGTGTACCTGTTGAATTACCTGTTGAGCCCATAACCCCTATTTTTGAACCTTGTTCTACCACTTGACCAACTGATACATCAATAGAAGAAAGATGGGCATAAACGGTTTCATAACCGTTATTGTGATTAATCACTATTTTATTGCCGTATGTCCCATCCCAACCTGTGAATGTGACAACGCCATTATCAGTTGCTTTAATTGTGTAATTTGATGGACGTGCAATATCAATTCCACGGTGGTATGCTCCCCAACGTTCACCCATATGACTTGAAATATAGCCCCCTACTGTTGGCCATGCAAATGAACCAGTACCGCGAGATGGGATTACTTTCGTGCCAATGACTTCAATCGTATTTACTGGTTCTGCTACTACTACTTCATTTGTCACTTGCTTGTCCGTTCGAACACCATTTTCAGAAGTAATCGTATAAAGCACTTCTTTTTGACCTGCTTTACCTTCTTGCTTTACTTTTGACTCCCCTTTTGGCATCGTGGAGTCTTCTTCCTTAATTTTTTGGAATTCAATTGCTTCTACTTTAAACTTTTCCATTACTACTTTTACTGTTACAAAAGGTTTCGCTACAGTTACATTTAATGGTTGTCCAATTTTCAATAGCTCTGTTTCGGACACCTCTGGATTTAAAGCTAGTAATTCTTTTAATTTTAATCCGTGTTTTTTCGCGATGGAACCTAATACATCGCCTTGTTGTACTTCATATACTTCTTTTTCTAGTGCACCTGATTGTAATAGTTCTACTGCTTGTTCAGGTGTAATAATGTCTGCTGGATTTACTTTTGCTGCTTCCCCTGTTACATCTTCTACTAGAGAAAGTTCTACTACACGTGTTTGATTGTCTTCTGTTAATGCTACTGGTTCTGTGACATTATGATTATTCAATGCATCTAACTCTTGTTGAGATATGTATTGAAGTTTTAATAAATTCATTGCTTGTTCATACTCGCTAGCATCTTTTAAGTAGGCAACACGCTCACCATTTACTAATAGTGCATAAGCATCTGCTTCTATAGCGATAGAGTTTACTAGCTTTTCAATTGTCTCTGCTTCATTTACATTAGCTGTAAATACTTGTTCAGGCATAATTGTAATATTTGAACCAGCGTCAATGGAAAGCTCCTCATACCTAGTACTCGCTTCTTGTTTTTTCTGTGTAATGAGCGCATCGATTGTTTCTTTATTCGATACAGCGCCGATATACGCATCACCATTATAAATATGGTAAATTTTATCAAATTTTTCTTTCTGATCTTCTTTTGCGAAACCGAGATTGAACGTTACAGTTGATAGTAAAGCAGCGACAACAACAATTTTCACACCGTTCGCTTTACAACGTTCTAAAAAGCTTTTTTGGCCGGATTTCGCACTTTCCTTAAAATCCATGATAAAGCCCCTTCCAACATTCTATCCTATCTATGTAGAAAATAGTTTTCAAAAATTCATACTAATATACTGTAACACATCCCATTTTTAGATTGAAGGCATATTGTTTTTTGTAATGAAATTGTATTATTTCTGAAAAACTTTTCTTTTTTCAACTAATTTTTGGTATTTTTTATTGTTTTTATAAAAAATAAAATTCACCAAAAGCAAATAAAAAACTTCTAGAAGTAACATGACCTCTAGAAGCTCGTTGTGATTAGTCCCAAATTGTATTCACAACATTTGTCTGTTCACGCGCTGGACCAACAGAAAATGTCATGAGCTGTATGCCAGTTAACGCAACAATACGTTCCACGTAACGACGCGCATTTTCTGGTAATTCTTCTAATGAACGAACCCCTGTAATATCCTCACTCCAACCTGGTAGTTCCTCATAGACTGGCTTACATTGTTCAATAATATGTAAGTTCGCAGGATATTCTGTAATGAGTTCACCGTTATATTCATAGGCAGTACAAATTTTTACCGTTTCTAAACCGGATAATACATCAATGGAGTTTAACGCTAAATCTGTAATACCGGATACACGGCGAGAATGCCGTACTACGACTGAGTCAAACCAACCAACACGACGCGGGCGGCCTGTTGTTGTACCATATTCACGACCTACCTCGCGAATATGATGACCTGTTTCATCAAATAATTCTGTTGGGAATGGACCATCCCCAACACGTGATGTATATGCTTTACATACACCGACAACACGCGATACTTTTGATGGACCAACGCCGGCACCAATTGCCACTCCACCTGCTACAGGATTAGATGAAGTAACAAATGGATATGTCCCTTGATCGATATCTAACATTACACCTTGGGCACCTTCAAATAATACACGACCACCTTGATCTAATACATCGTTCAAAATTTTGGATGTATCTGTTACATATTGGGCAATTTCTTGTCCGTAACGATAATACTCTTCGAAAATTTCTTCAAATGGAATGCCTTCTACCTCATAGAATTTTTCAAATAGCTTATTTTTTAAAGCTACATTCTCTCGTAATTTTTGTTGAAATATTTCTTTATCTAATAAATCTGCTACACGGATGCCGATACGTGCCACTTTATCTTGATAGCAAGGGCCAATGCCTTTACACGTTGTACCGATTCTTTGATCACCGCGCGCCGCTTCTTCTATTTTATCTTGATGGATATGGTAAGGGAGGATAATGTGTGCACGATTTGAAATACGCAAATTGGAGGTATCAACCCCTCGTGCATGTAAACCTTGAAGCTCTGTTACAATTGATTTTGGATTAATGACTAATCCATTTCCAATGACTGAGGTTTTGTCTCGATAGAAAATGCCTGATGGAATAAGATGTAGCTTATATGTTTCACCGTCAAATTTAATCGTATGACCGGCATTATCTCCGCCCGCAAATCGAGCAATAATATCTGCTTTTTTAGAGAGGAAATCAGTAATTTTCCCTTTCCCTTCATCTCCCCATTGTGTACCTACAACAACAATTGATGACATACTTGCACCTCCAAAAACAATTATTCGTACTTTAATGAACAATCTTATTTTAACAGGCTTTTTTTTATGTCGTCAACAATAAAACACGAACATTAACACCTATGTAAGGTTATTAATATTCGTGTCTATCAAATTTATACTATAAAGCCTATTCTGAAGGTGGTTGAATTTGTGACCAATCCACATCTAAAAATTTATTGTATTCTTTCTTAAATGCAAGCGTCACGGTACCCGTTGGACCGTTACGTTGCTTTGCCAAAATAATCTCAATCTGGTTTTTACTTTCAGATTCTTTATCATAATAATCGTCACGGTATAAGAACGCAACGATGTCAGCATCTTGCTCAATACTCCCTGACTCACGTAAGTCACTCATCATCGGACGCTTATCTTGACGTTGCTCTACCCCACGAGATAGCTGTGATAATGCAATAACAGGTACTTTTAACTCACGCGCTAATCCCTTTAAGGAACGGGAAATTTCGGATACTTCCTGTTGACGGTTCTCTCCCGGCTTGCCGCTCCCTTGAATAAGCTGTAAGTAGTCGATTAAAATCATCCCTAACCCATGCTCTTGTGCTAAACGACGGCATTTAGCTCGGATTTCATTGACACGTACACCTGGCGTATCATCGATGTAAATACCCGAATTAGAGAGACTTCCCATCGCGATGGTAAGTTTGCGCCAATCTTCTTCTTGCAAAGCTCCTGTTCGTAACACTTGTGCGTCAATATTCCCTTCCGCACATAGCATACGCATCACAAGCTGATCCGCGCCCATCTCCAGTGAGAAAATCGCAACATTTTCACGTGCCTTTACGGCAACACTTTGCGCAATGTTTAAGGCAAAGGCAGTTTTCCCTACAGAAGGACGAGCGGCTACAATAATTAAATCATTACGTTGGAACCCTGCTGTAATGCGGTCTAAATCACGGAAACCTGTCGGAATGCCTGTCACATCCCCTTCGCGTGATTGTAACTGTTCAATATTGTCATACGTTTGCACGAGTACGTCTTTTACATGCTTAAAATCACCCGCATTTTTACGATTGGCAACTTCCATCATCTTCTTTTCAGCTTCTGATAAAAGCGCCTCAACCTCGTCCTCCCGTGTATAACCGTCCTCTACAATTTTTGTAGCTGTACGGATTAAACGTCGAAGCAATGCTTTTTCTTCAACGATTTTTGCATAATGTGCAATATTCGCGGCTGTCGGTACCGCATTCGCAAGCTCTGATAAATAAGAGAGCCCACCTACATCCTCAATCTCTTTTTTAGCAGAAAGCTCTTCTGTGACTGTTACAACATCTATCGCCTTTCCTTGATCGCTTAAGTTAATCATCGTCTGGAAAATTTTCTGATGAGCAGTACGATAGAAGTCATCTGGCATTAAAATTTCAGACGCTGTAATCAATGCTTGAGGCTCAAGGAAGATAGCACCGATAACCGATTGCTCTGCTTCATGGTTATGCGGTGGAACGCGTTCCATCATGGATTCGTTCATTGTTGTATGCTCCTTATTCTGCGATTACATGTACTTTTAATGTTGCTTTCACTTCTTGGTGAAGCTTCACTGGTACATTTGTATATCCTAAAGAACGGATACCATCGCACTCCATTTTACGTTTATCAACTTTAATACCATGTTCTTTTTGTAATGCTTCTGCAATTTGCTTTGTAGAAACAGCCCCAAATAGGCGACCACCTTCACCTGATTTTGATTTGATTGTTACTTCTAATTGCTCTACTTTTTCTTTTAAATCTTTTGCCGCTTGTAATTCAGCTGCTGCATTTTTCTCCGCAAGGCGTTTTTGACCTTGTAGCTCACTTAATGCTTGATTTGTTGCTTCCTTCGCAAGACCGTTTTTAATTAAGAAGTTACGTGCATACCCTTCTGCTACGTCCTTGATCTCACCTTTTTTCCCTTTTCCTTTAACATCTTGTAAAAATACTATTTTCATTGCTCATTACTCCCTTCTACTATCTCTATAATAGCATTTGTTAAGTATTCCTTCACTTCATCAATCGAGTTTGCTTCCATTTGTGTAGCAGCGTTTGTCAGATGGCCACCGCCACCCAATTTCTCCATAACAAGCTGGACATTCACCTCTCCAAGCGAACGCGCACTAATACCGATTAGCCCATCCTGCCTATGGGCAATGACAAAGGATGCCGAAACATCCTTCATCGTTAGTAAAATATCAGCTGTTTGTGCAATTAACACGGAATCGTATATACGGCTATCCTCACCACACGCAACGGCGATGCCTGGTTTTACGAACTTTACAGTTTGCACCAGCTTTGAACGTTCGATATACGTATCTACATCTTCTTTTAATAGACGCTGAATTAAAATAGTATCTGCTCCATGTGTCCGAAGATAAGAGGCTGCCTCAAATGTACGTGCTCCTGTACGAAGCGTAAAGCTTTTTGTATCTACAATAATACCTGATAATAACGAAGTAGCTTCCAAGCTTGTTACCTTCGCACTTTTTGGTTGATACTCTAACAGCTCTGTTACAAGCTCTGCTGTAGAGGAAGCATATGGCTCCATATAAACAAGTGTTGGACTATCTATAAACTCCTCACCACGTCGGTGATGGTCAATAACGACTACTTTTTCAGTTCGATTAAATAAACGGCTATCAATCACCATCGTTGGCTTATGTGTATCGACAATCACTAACAATGATTTCTGCGTCATAAGTGATAATGCTTCATCTGGCGAAATAAACTTATCATAGAATTCTGATTTACTTTCGATTTCATCCATTAAACGTTGGACACTACCATTCAGTTCATTGAAGTTTAATACGACATAACCATCTATCTGATTCATTTCAGCCATTTTCCGCACGCCGACAGCGGCGCCAATCGAGTCCATATCAGGATTTTTATGCCCCATCACAAATACTTGGTCACTTTCTTGGATAAGATCGCGAAGCGCATGGGAAATGACGCGCGCACGTACGCGAGTGCGCTTTTCTACAGGGTTTGTTTTTCCACCGTAAAAACGTAATTTACCGTCTGGTTGTTTAATCGCTACTTGATCGCCCCCGCGGCCAAGCACTAAATCTAAACTTGACTGTGCAAGCTCCCCAAGTTCCATTAATGACGGTGTACCTGCCCCGACACCTATACTTAATGTTAATGATAAGTTTTTCTGTAACGTTTTTTCACGCATATCGTCTAGAATGGAGAATTTTCTTTGTTCAAGCTCTGCTAAAATTGATTCATTTAATACCGCTAAAAAACGGTCTGATGAAACACGTTTAACAAAGAGGCCATATTCAGCTGCCCATTCATTCACAATAGATGTAACAGTAGAGTTCGTGATACTACGCGCCTGATCATCCATCGCTTGAGTAATCTCATCATAATTATCAATAAATAGAATAGCAAGTACAGTACGGTCAGCAAAATATTGTGTCTCAATCTCTACTTGTTCGGTAATATCAAAGAAATATAACAGCTTTTCCTCGGGTTTTGAGTACACACGATATTTTCGCTCCTCAATAGTGACAGTTGTTTCACGTAGCTCTTCAGGCTTTGCTATACTGACTAATCCATCTGATAGTTGGAAAATCTCTTCACCGATTAAACTTTCTGCACCTGTTGCTTTCAACATAAATGGATTTGCCCATTCAATTTTGTACTCATCATCAATTAGTAATATCCCAAATGGCATATGCAAGAAGGCTTCTTCCCCTACTTTTTTCATCCGAAAGGAGAGAGATTCAATATGCTTTTCTGTTTCTACATATATGTTTTTTTCAACTTTCCAGCCATAATAGAGTAATATCCCTGCCACGCCTATATAAATAAGGCCCATCCAGATGTTTACGACACACAGTAAGGCAGCTGTGACTACCGATAAAATCGATACATACAAAAGCGGATATCGGATCATACGTTTCCTAAATATACCCATTTTGATCAGCTCCTTATTTTTCACTCTTGGCCTTTACCCAATCACGCAAGTTAAAACCTAAATCGATAATACCTAATAATAGGACGAACGAATACAAAGGAATTGCGACGATGGTTGAAAGCACTTTTAAGAATGGTGGATAGTTAAATGTATCGATTACAAAATGAATGAATGAAATTCCTTGCAATGTTAACAATACCCAAAGAACCATGGATAAATTCAGCACAATTACATAAAGTGTTGAACCAACTTCCGGCTGTACAAATAAATTAATCGATAAAACGATTAAATAATACCAAAGTATAGCTCGTGGCAAGCGCATATCCCGAAACGGAGCAAACTTTGGCACATTTATTTTAAGCCGTTTTAAAATAGGTAACATCACAGCAATCATCAGAAATGCTAGGAAAAACATCGAAATCGTAATGTTTGCTGGCAACGTTACTTCGAGTAAATTAAACATTTGATCCATTTGCTCACGTGGCAATTCCTGCCCTGTAATGCTTGCTGAATACTCCATAGATTTCTCATAGGATTTACGCGCGAGGTCAAGGCTATCTTTAATAAAATCAACATTAAAGAAGCGAACAAGCACGAGGTATTGAATAGCAAATGTTAATAAAATCGTTGTTCCTGTTGCTAAAAATAAATGTAACTTGCTTTTCTGTTGACGTAGGCAATCCCCAATAACTAATCCTGTTGTAGCTAAAATAAGCACAAATGGAAGAATCATAATATTCCCTATAAATATACTAGCGACAATCGCAACAATTGTTACACCTATAGATAAATTCCGATTGTACGTAGCACTATACCAAGCAAGTGGTAAAGGAGCGACAAAAAATGCCACAATACTTACAATAGGTACATAATAAGCAAGTGCCATCAATACTAAAAATAGCGCAATCATCATTGCCCCTTGTGTTATTGCTTTCGTTTGATTGTTTGGCATAAAAACCTTCCTTTTTATCATTCAAAACATTTTCACTTCACCTATTGTACCATCTTTTACGCATACGAACAAAAAACAAAATAGAACAAACGCTTCTATTTTTTCATAGAAAAGCATAGATTGTAACGTATGATATATTTAAAAGATGAGTAAAATACAACTCGCACTATTTGGGTGCGAGTTGATGTCTTTTTATGTGGGCTTCCTAAAAAATATGCTTTCTAATCCATAAAAAAATCCGATGAAATCAAAATGATTTCATCGGATTTATAAGTCTTATTTGTCTTCTGCTACGAATGGAAGTAAAGCCATGATACGAGATACTTTGATTGCAGAAGTTAATTTACGTTGGTACTTTGCACTTGTGCCAGTTACGCGACGTGGTAAAATTTTACCGCGCTCAGAGATGAATTTCTTTAAAAGATCTACATCTTTGTAGTCGATGTGCGTAATGTTGTTTGAAGTGAAGTAGCAAACTTTACGGCGTTTGCGGCCTCCGCGACGTGGTGCCATTAGCGTTGTCCTCCTTTTTATAGTTTTTAGGATGTGAATTATCTCATATTACTTACGATTCTAATTAGAATGGTAAATCATCTTCAGATACTTCAATTGGTCCTTTGCTATTTGCAAACGGATCTTCATCCATACGTGTATAATTTTGCTGATTTTGAGGTTGCTGAACGGGCGGTTGATAACCAAAATCCTGTTGTGGAGCGCCACCAAATTGCTGTTGTGGCGGGTTATTGTAAGACGGTTGACCGCCTCCAAAATTCCCACCGCCATACTGCTGATTCGGCGTACCCTGCTGCATATTTCCTCCACTATTACGTGGTTCTAAAAATTGCACCGAGTCTGCCACAACATCTGTTGTGTACACACGCTTACCATCTTGTCCTTCATAGCTACCTGTTTGAATGCGGCCTTCTACTCCAATCAAACTCCCTTTTCTCATGAAGTTTGCTAAGTTTTCAGCTTGCTTTCGCCAAGCAATACAGCTGATGAAGTCAGCTTCTTTCTCTCCTTGTTGGTTCGAAAACGCACGATTTACAGCAACTGTAAAGCGCGCCATTGGAACTCCACTCGGTGTATAGCGAAGCTCAGGATCCTTCGTTAGTCTTCCAACTAATACGACACGGTTAATCATCAGGTTCAGGCCTCCTCTTTCTCAGCATTTTAGTTCAAAAAATTATTTTTCTTCTTGGCGAACTGCGATATGACGGATAATATCTTCGCTAATGTTAGCTAAACGAGTGTACTCATCGATTGCTTCAGAACCAGCGTTTACTTTCACGATTTGGTAGAAACCTTCGCGTAAGTCGTTGATTTCGTAAGCAAGGCGGCGTTTGCCCCACTCTTTAGACTCGATGATTTCAGCGCCATTTGAAGTTAAGATTTCGTCGAAACGAGCTACTAAAGCTTTTTTCGCTTCTTCTTCAATGTTTGGGCGAATGATGTACATTAATTCATACTTTCTCATCTTTGTTTGCACCTCCTTATGGACTTTGGCTCTCCTACTAAAATAGGGAGCAAGGAGTAAGTAAATTGTATTACTCACATCAATGAATTGTAACATACCTCATACATAAACGCAACTTGAATATCTAGCTCTCTTTTCGCTATGCTTTAATAAAAGGAGTCGAGAGCATGGTAGATGAAAAGCAACCTACAATCATCGAATTAAATATGAATCGCATTGCCAAGATGGCATTGATTGCAAACATTTTATTTATGGTGATAAGCTGTGGCATTTACAGTATCATCCACCAACAATTAGACTTTTCTTTTAGTCTTTGGGGGATGTTATTATGGTTGATTGGCTACATGGTGCTCATTGTGTTACATGAAGCCTTCCACTTAATTGGTTTTCTATTATTTGGTCATTGTAAATGGTCTGATCTTGACTACGGTGTTAACTTAAAATTAGGTGTCGCTTATGCAACAACGAAAAAACCATTAGCGAATTACGCAATGAAAAAAGCCCTTTTGCTTCCTTTTTGGGTAACAGGGGTATTGCCAACAGCGCTTGCTATTTATTATGAGCATATCGGCATCACGATGTTAGGCGCCTTTTTAATGGCTGGCGCTATCGGCGATTTCTACATGTATAAAGAGCTACGTAAATTTCCAAAAGATGCCCTCATTAAAGACGACCCTGAAAGACCAAAGCTCTATGTTTATGATTAACTAGATGATATCGTATTTAATCACCAAAATCAAACATTCGTTCTATTTTTATGGAAAATTCTAATATTTACTACTATTCTTCTTGATCATAAAATAAAAACTGTCACCCAAAAGGGAGACAGTTTCAGATTGTCGACAAAAGGCCTTCAGAATGGTCTCATTCTGAAGGCCTTTTGTATTTTTAATATTTTTAGGGGTATTTTATAGTCTTATTTTAAGTAAAAGTACTCTTCGAGTATTCTA